>SVMP01000073.1 GCA_015067385.1 Oscillospiraceae bacterium
TAGTATACTTCTTCTCCGTCAATGAGCCAACGTGCGGGGAACTGGTTTTCCATCCAGTCGAGAGGACGGCATTCGTTTTCCTGAATCGAGTTTGTTTTCCATGCTTCTTTAAGGTCTGCAAGCTCGGATTCGTTAAGAACTCCTGGTTTGCATGAAACAAAGAGGGGAGAGCCGCTCTTGGAAAGAACATCGAGCCACATTTTGTTGAGATCCCAGGAAATTGCTCCCGTGATACCTACGCAGTCTGCGTCTGCCATATAGAAAATGCCGTTCTGGATAAGACGGAATGCAAGGGTGTTAACGCCCATTCTTCTTGTTCTGCTCCAGTCAAAGCCGCTGGTATCGTCACCTGTTCTGTTAAGCTCGTACATGCCTGCGCAAAGATGGCTTACTGTGTTGCATCCGATAATAATGCAATCTTCGCCTGCGGCTTCTTTAACCGTGCGGTAGAATTCAACGGTTGCCTGCGCTGTTGTTTTGCTTCTGTCATAAAGATGCCAACCCTCGGTTCCGTATCTGTCGGTCAGACAAAGCGCTGTAAAACCGCCGGAAATATCGTGAGAAGAATAGTCGTGCTTGATAAGCTCGTATCCCCAATCAACAACACGTCTGGTAACTTTTTTTACATATTCAAGAACTTCGGGATGTGTCGGGTCAAGACGGGGACATTTTTCGCCGCGTTTGATAAACCAGTCGGGCTTTGCTTCAGTGAGAGCAAAGTGTTCGTCGGTAAGATAGCGTACCCAAATACCCGGACGTGCGCCCATGCTTCTCATTTCATCTGCAAGTGTCTTCATATCGCCGAATTTTTCGTTGCTTTCCCACGGTGCGTTTGTTCCGTAGATCGTCCAACCGTCATCAATAACCATGTAGGGAATATTTTCGATGCCCTTACACTGTTCAACAACGATCTTTGTGTCGCTGATGATCTCTTCGCGTGAGCTTTTACCGTATGCATAATACCAGTTGTTTGAACCGTAAATCTTATGCTTCGGAAGATTGTTTGCAGGGCACATCTTTTTGCAGAATTCCTGACCTGCCTTAAATGCCGTAACATCTTTGTAGTCGCCGAAAACAACGGTACAGATGTCGAGTGTCTTTCCTCCGAGAACGACACCCATACCGCCGCTTCTGATGTCTGCCCACATGGAAATACCGGCTTCGTCGTACTGCCATTGTACAAATGCGAAGCACTGTACCTTTACACCGAAGCCTTCGGTGCGTCTGCCTGCAGTGTCTTCAACCGCATCTGAGCCGTTTGATACAAGCACGTACCAGGGCATTGTTCTTTCGGGCTCAATACCTGCCCAACGAAGATCACCGTAGCCTCTTTCGAAAGAGTCGCCGAGTATTTTTATTGCGTCCTTACGTTTTTCGTCGGCAGTGAAATTCCAACGAAGACGAACATAGCTGATCGGGGTTTCGGTTGCCGTAACTTTAACATCGAGACCGTCGTTTTCAATATCAAAAGAAAGGTCAATGTCATTGATCTTAATGTTTTTCTCAAATGACTGCTTGTAAGTTTCTGTTTCTGTATAGATAGTAATATGGTCGGGGTATCTGATATTCATATTGGGTGTCTCCTTTATATATAATAAGTATTATATAAAAAACTTTTATTATAATTTATTATATACATTTCAATGTCTTTTGTCAAGACATAAAATGAAAAATATGGCGGCAAGTAAAAACCTGCCGCCTCCAATTTATTTTTTGAGCAATCTCATTGAGTTCAGAACAGCTATAAGAGCTACTCCGACATCTCCGAATACCGCCTGCCACATGCTTGCATACCCCAACGCTCCCAAAAGAAGAAATATTCCCTTAATAATAAATGAAATCAAAATATTTTGAATAACAATAGATTTCGTATCTTTTGCTAATTTTATCGAATCTGCAATCTTTGACGGTTCATCGTTCATTATAACAACATCCGCTGCTTCTATCGCCGCATCTGAACCCATGCCGCCCATTGCCATTCCGATATCCGCCCTTGCGATAACAGGCGCATCGTTTATACCGTCTCCCACAAAAATAACTTTGCCTTTTGTCTTCTTTTCGGTACAAAGCTTTTCCAGAAGATCCACTTTCTTATCGGGGAGAAGTTCTGCATGATATTCGTCTATGTTTAACTCTTTACATATTTTTTCTGCAGTCTTAACATTATCTCCGGTAAGCATTACAGTTCTCTTTATTCCTATTTTTTTGAGCATTGAAACCGCTGTTTTACTGTCTTCTTTTATTCCATCCGATATTATTATGCATCCGAGGAACATTCCGTCTTTTGCAACATAAGCTTTTGAACCGAATTCTTCGTTTTTAACATAATCTATTTTTTCGATCTCCATCAGTTTTTCATTGCCGACCAGAACGATTGAGCTGTTGACGGTCGCCTTTATTCCGAATCCTGAAATTTCTTCAAACGAGGTTACCCCCGAATCATCAGAAGGGTATCTTTCGCAGATCGAGCGTGCAATAGGGTGACTTGACATGCTTTCGGCTTTTGATGCAGTTTCAAGAAGCTCTTTTTCGCTTGTTCCGTTTGCGGTAACTGTCTTTGAAACATTGAAAACACCCTTTGTCAGCGTACCTGTTTTATCGAATACCACGGTATCTGTTTTTGTCAATGCTTCGATATGGTTGCCGCCTTTAATGAGTATTCCGTGACGTGATGCGGCTCCGATCCCTCCGAAAAATGCAAGAGGTATCGATATTACAAGTGCGCACGGGCATGATATTACAAGGAAAACGAACCCTCTGTGTAGCCAATCCGCCCAAACTCCGTTAAAGAAAAGCGGCGGTATTATTGCAAGGAATGCCGCAAAAATAACCACAGCAGGCGTATAGTATCTTGCGAAAGTTGTTATGAAATTTTCTGTCGGCGCTTTCTTCGATGATGCGTTTTCAACAAGCTCAATGATTTTTGATACAGTCGATTCTCCGTATGTCTTTTCTGTTTTAACTGTTAAAACACCGTTCATGTTGATGCTTCCGGAAAGAACCTCGTCGCCTTTTTTTACTGATCTCGGAACTGATTCGCCTGTCAGAGCAGCGGTGTCGATCATCGAAATACCGTCCGTAACAATGCCGTCAATCGGTATCTTTTCTCCCGGTTTTACGGTTATTGTTTCTCCGATCTGAACATTCTCCGGGTGTACGATCATCGCTTTCCCGTGTCTTATTACCGTTGCACTGTCGGGACGTATATCCATAAGTTCGCTTATCGATCTTCTTGAACGTTTTACCGCAAGCCCTTGGAAAAATTCGCCGATCTGATAAAACAGCATTACTGCGACAGCTTCGGGATATTCGCCTATAATAAATGCGCAGACCGTCGAAATGCTCATTAAAAAATTCTCGTCAAAAATTCTGCCCTTTATTATGTTTTTTACGGCTTTCAGAATAACGTCACCGCCGAGAATTATGTACGAAATTATCAAAATCGCAAGGTACACGGGTAGAGGAAGTTTCAGTAAACCTCCAACAACTATCGCCGCTGCATATACAGCCGCACCGACCGCTATTTTCAGAACAGCCTTTTTTGTCTCTTCGTCGGTTTCTTTTTTTACTACCTTCTCTTCTTTTTGCTCGACTATTTCAACGTCGGGCTCGTGGCTGTGAACGATTCTTTCGATATCTTCGCCAACTTTGTCCGCAATATGCTCCGAAACATTCACCGTCAAAGTCTGATTCATCAGATTAACGACCGACTCCGAAACCCCGTCCAGTTTGCCGACCTCTTTTTCTATTTCAGCCGAACAATGAGGACAGTCAAGCCCTTTTAAAATAAAAACTTTCTTCATATTTTATCTCCATATTTATTATTGAGCAATTATTCAACTACTTGTTTTATAAAATAGAGAGCAAAGCTCCCTACTTTATATTTGATTTTATATTATTTCAGTTTTTCGCTCGTATCTATTTTATAAATCGCAATAACCGGAACAACAGAAAGAACGATTGCGAGAATAAGTGTTATGATGATGGCATAAACAACAGTCAGAGGGGTAATTGTTGTAAAATAACCAAGTTCGCTGCCGGTGTATGTTTCGTTAAAAGTAAGCAAGAGCATGCTGATTATTGCAAGAGCAAGTCCTATAAATGCGTATTTTATAAACTTTATTGCAATCTCCAAGAACAAAGTCCACATAGAATAACCGACAAGCTTTTTGACTGCAAGCTGGTATGATATGCTATCAACATAAAAAACGCTGACGACAATTATACTGAGAATCAGAATCAACATTGCGATTGGATACAACGATCTGCTGAACGAGTCAAAAGATCGTATGGTAGATTCATACACGAGCGGCATAAATTCGGCTCCCCCTGAGGCTTCAACATCTTCTTTTGCTTGTGCGAAAGCGGATTCGATAGCAGAATTGCTGTCCGAGTCTATGATGTAAACACCTGAACAGACGGTTCTATCCGCGAAATATCCGCCCCAGTTAAGCATAACGATAATATCAAGATCGGAAGCGGAAGCTGTTCCGATATGACCTATAACTCTGTATTTCTTTCCCTGAAAAGGGAAGTATTCAACGCCGTCAATTATCTCGGTCGTTCTTGCGCTTACATTCGAACCCACAACGCAAAGCGGCTCTGATGAAAGCAACTGTTCTTCCGTGAAAAACTGACCTTTTTTCATTTTGGGAGTAGGAAAATCGCCCTTGCCGTAAACGACACGTACCCAGTCTGTATCATAAACCGTATTTGCATCGTTAAGAAGATTATATATAACGAAATCGTCGCCGTAGTCCCACGGAGAAAGCACAAAAGGTTCTGTGCAGGTGACTCTCATTTTCATTGATTCGGGTCCGTAAAACATATCGTAATTTCGGTTGTTTGTTTTATTCATCGCCAACTGATTTACGAAAATAACAACAAAGAATGAAGCAAGTAAAAATGAAACACAAATCATTATACCGTTAATATTGATTTTCTTCATAACCATCCTCCTTTATTCTTTGCCCTTGATTACCGTTGCAACATCGAGTCTTGAAGAGCAAATATACGCAACTATTCCAACGATCGCAAGAATAAGAATATTCATAGCGATCATAAGGGGGTAAATAAGATACACCGCAGTGTCTCCGACTCTGATATGCATCGAAAAGGTAAAAAACCAAAAAGTACTCGGAAAAAGGATACGCATTATGTATTCAAAATGAGTTAATATATCAGCACATAACAGATAAATCGCATATTCAAGCAAATAACATTTCACATTATCGGCAACAGTAGCGCCAACGACACGATGGACCGCAATATCTTTTATATTGCTTCTGAACTTATTGATAATTATAATTACCATTATCGCAATTGTAAAAACCAATGTTGCGCCCGATATCATTGCATAATTGATAGTCCTTTTTTCGCTTAACTTTTCGTAAACTGCATTTATCTGACTCTGTTTTTCGGGATAAATATTTACTCCACGAACAGTGTCTTCGGAAAGAACTTTATTTAGTTCGGCAAGAACCTGCTGTTCATTTTCTTTATCGATATATATTTGCTTATTTATCAGCGAACTATAAAAATCCTGTGCCATATATTCCTTATTTCCGTTTGGAAAATATTCAGGAGTGTTGGGGACTTGCGGAATAATGATGTAACTATTTAAATTATGTCTGAGTCCGCTGTCTTTTTCAACATTGGTATCTTCATCCAAAAAGCCTATTACAACAAACTGCCCAAATGTTTGGTCGGTATGTCCTGGAGTATAATATCCTTCATTGAACATTTTTACAGCATATCCACCTTCCGGATGCTTAATAACATCTCCCACATCGTAATAGTCTTTAAAATTATATCCCATTACAATAGGAACGGTAGGAAGAGTGCCGTCTGCTTTCATCAAATAATCAAACTGAAGATCTTCTTCCGTCCAACCTCTACCTTCGCAATATGTAAAATTTTCTAAAAGAATGGTTTCTTTATTGTATCTGACACAGTTATAATCACAGAATTGCCCCACCTCGTTTTTTGAGTAACCTAATTCCTCAAAAAAATCTACTATATTCGTATCATCAGCATGATTAGTTAGATTTACGGTGTTCTGTAATGATATTTCATAAGCTCTACCGTCGTCTGAAAAAAAAGGGGCACTCCAGGTTTTATCTATGAGTATCAGACCGTCAATGTTCTTTAATTTATTGTAGAATATTTCATACGAAGCAACAACCTTTTCGTTATGCGCAATATCTTCTTCGGTAAGAGTGCGAACTATCGGATTCTCAGGATCATCGGGGTTATACTGATAGTCTTCTGACCTTATCAGGTCATCAGAAGAAATGTTCCCTTTTGGTTTTAATGAATATATAGCGTATTCAATGTATGCTTCGTTTCTTATGGTATTATCGAAACTTTCAATCCTGAAAAGATGATGGGTCATCCAAGCAAGAGAATAACTGAGAACCTGAATAAGTAATACGAAAAGCAAGACTATAATAACAGATAGAGTTAATCTCGACTTGATATTTTTTATTGCTTCGGTTAAGTAGATGCGGAACATTTGAAGACCTCCTTTATGATTTGAGAATGAAAAAATGTTTTTACATGCGTTTTACACTTTCACTCATTTATATGTTCAAACCCCATATCGATTATCTGTTTGACATGGTCATCGGCAAGGGAATAGAAAACAATCTGTCCCTCTTTTTTGAATCTGACGAGGTTTGCAAGGCGTAACGCTTTGAGTTGATGCGAAACTGCGGATTTAGTAAGACCCAAAAGCGCTGCAAGGTCGCAAACGCACATCTCATGATGCTCCAATGCGTGAAGTATTTTTATCCTCGTTGCATCGCCGAACATTTTATATAACGATGCAAGATCGATATACGTATCGTTTGAAAGCATCTTTTCTTTTGCTTCGTTTACTGCGTGCTCATGAATGACTTCGCAGTCGCAGGTATATTCGTTGTTCATTTGTCATCTCCGTTTTATTAGTTGAACAATCATTCAACTAATTATATTCCCAAATAAATTTTTTGTCAATGCTGTTTGCAGAAAAGTCGAAAATATTATTTAAGAAACGTTTTGTAGTCCTCGTAATTTTTCTTCAAGAGGGTAGGGGTGTCGAGTCCGTAAGGGCATTTTGATTTACATTTGCCGCATTCAACGCAATCCTCGATTTTTTTCATCATAGCCTGACTTTTTTCCGTTAAATGACCTGCTGTGGGGGAACGTCTGAGAAGAAGCGACATTCTTGCGCAGGTGTTGATCTCGATTCCTGCGGGACAAGGCATACAGTAACCGCAACCTCTGCAGAATTCGCCTGCAAGCTCTTCTCTTTCTTTTTCGATATACTCAAGGCGTTCTTTTGTAAGTGTCGGCGGATTGTCGTTATAAGAAAGAAATTCGTCAAGCTCGCTTTCTTTCTGTATCCCCCATATAGGTGCAACGGGGTACTGATCGAGGAAAGCATATGCAACGTCCGATCTCGTAATAAGACCGCCTGCCAACGCTTTCATGCAGATGAAGCCGACATCGTATTCTTCGCAAAGACGAACGAGCGCCTCTTCTTTTTCGCTTGCAAGATAAGAAAACGGGAACTGAAGCGTTTCGTAAAGTCCCGACTTTACCGCTTCTTCGGCTACGGAAAGGCGATGGTTCGTTATTCCTATATGGCGGATCTTGCCTTCTTCTTTTGCTTTTAACATCTCTTCGTAAAGCCCCGAACCGTCACCCGGTTTCGGACAGAAAGACGGATTGTGGAACTGATAAATGTCAATATAATCCGTTTTCATCAGAGAAAGGCTTGTTTCGAGCTGTTTTCTGAATTCTTCGGGAGTTGTTGACATCGTTTTCGTCGAAATTATTATGTTTTCTCTGACGTCAGAAAGCGCATATCCGATCTTTTCTTCGCTGTCGGTGTAAAATCTTGCCGTGTCAAAATAATTGATGCCGCCGTCGTATGCTTTTCTCAATATTTTATATGCTTCATCCATTCCGACTCTTTGTACGGGAAGTGCCCCGAAGCCGTTTTTCGTTACATATAATTCTGTTTTGCCCAAACGTATTTTTTTCATATTTACATTTCCTTTCGTTTCTGTTAAAAACTGTGTTGATTCAACCATTCTTCAGCCTTGTTGACAAGGTAGGGTTGTATTTTCGGATAAGTCCAGTTTCCAGGTTTTTCATCGAAAAGTTTTATTTCCGCTATTTCTGTTTCGGGTAATTCCCCGAATTTTTCTATGTTTGCAAAGTATAACATTCCGTATGTGGTTTCTGTTCCATCGTCAACCGAATACGGACATATTCTGTTTATCGTATATTTTTCGGCACCGGTCTCTTCCCACAACTCACGCCTTGCTGTTTGATCGATATCCTCGTTGGGTTCTCTGTGTCCGCCCGGATTTTCGTATGTGGTTCTGTCCCTGTGTCTGCAAAATACCCATTTTTCATTGCTTTTTGCTATTATAACAGCATACTTGAAAAGCGAATCATCTGCTTCATCATGAAAATAAACTTTGATCATTTTGTCAGTTCCTCAAACAACGCTTTGCATCCGTCATAAATATCCTTGAATGCTATATCAAATCTGTCGGAATACCACGGGTCCGCAACATCTCCGCCTCGGTTTGTGTAGGACATCAGCTTTCGTATCTTACCGTCAGGGTCTTCGCCTAAAATTCGGGTCATGTTTCTTATGTTTGCGCTGTCCATACCGATAAAAAGATCGTATTTTTCATAATCGCTCTTTTGAAGCTGAACGGCTCTCTTACCGTCGCATTTTAATCCGTGTTTTTCCAATTCTCTTTTTGCAGGCGGATACACGGGGTTTCCGATACCGTTCCATATCTCCTCTGTGCTCGTAGCACTCGATGCGATAACGAAACAGTCCGAAAGTCCGGCTTTTTTCACCATGTCTTTAAAAATAAACTCAGCCATCGGCGATCTGCAAATATTTCCATGACAGACGAACATTATTCTTGTCATATCGTGTCCCCCATTGTTAATCTTGCAACAGCGGCGGCTTTTCCGCCTTCTTTTAACATGCCGATATCGATATATCCTTCGTTTCTTCTTATTTTAACGGATAGGCTTTCTCCTTCAAAACACGGCGCTTTGAAAAGTATCTCAGCTTCTTTTATATTCAGTTTATCAAGCTCCTCGCATGAGAATACTCCGAAAATCGCACGCATGTAAGCCGCATTGTTCATATGCTGACCAAGATCTATATCGGTTGAACGAACCGTATATCTACATATTTCTTCATCGTTCGAAAAATCGTCCGACAGTCTTGAAAACGGCTCTTCGCATATTCTTTTTTCATAATGCTCGATATCTGTCGGGTAAACCTCATCTATTCTATGGAGTTTTCCGTTGTTTGGACTGATTATTGTCCATTCGCTTTTTCCTTCAATGAGATGTTCTTCTCCGTTTGAAAGCAAATAATATCTGTTGCATCTTATTCTTTCCGGTTTTTCCGGCCAGGTGCTTGCGGTTATTTTATCCATCATAGACGGTCTTTTGTGTATTTTTATTTTCGTTTTAACAGTCAACCAAAAAAGCCCTTTTTCTTCAAGAACATCGTTTCCCACACCTATTATTTGTCCGTGTTCCGATGCAAGATCCATAAATGTCGAAAAAACAGCGGGTACGGAGAACCTTGCGGTATTATCGCAGATACTGGGTAACACAGTCAATTCCTTTTTTAACAGGCAATCCATAATATCGTCCTTTTTTATTTATTTGGATATATTTTAACATATTTCTTTCTTGTTTTCAAGATGCTAAAATAATAAAAAGTTTTTTTCGCTTCATACTTGAAAAACATGAAAAAAACTGATATAATAAAAATATACAGACCGATTTACGGAGATTTTTTATGAGCTTTATCGATTCTTTAACTTTTGCCGCTCAGGACGAGCGTGTAAGAAAATTTGTGTTTCCGAAAAGAATAATAAAAACATGGGGTAATGTTGTAAATTCCGAAAAACTTATTGAAGAAAAAACCCTTCAGATAGGCTTGAGTGAATCAAGTACAACAGGGCTGATCAATAAAGACGGCGAAGAAAAAGCGGCTGTTCTTTTGGATTTCGGTTATGAACTTCACGGC
>SVMP01000074.1 GCA_015067385.1 Oscillospiraceae bacterium
GAATGCAACTGTCCGACATGCAGAAATCATTCAAGAGCATATTTACGTCATTTGTTCAAAGCGAATGAAATGCTTGCAATGAGACTGGCAGTATCACACAACCTTTATTTCTATAACAATCTTATGAAAAACATAAGAAATGCCCTTGATAACGGAACTTATTATGATTTTTACAGTCAAAATAAGGAGATACTTGGAAAGAGGATATAGAAATGAAGAGACGACACACAAACAAACGTAACTTCAAAAAATTTATCTTATTTACCTTTACCGTTTGCTTGACATTTGCACTTTTCGCTGTTAATTCAAGCGCTCAAACGGTAACCGGATTAATCGACACTTTAAAATCCTATTCTGCCGAATTTGCCAAAAGCGAAAACATCAGATATAGCTACGACAAAGAAGCAAATCTTCTCACAATGTACGCAATATTAACTGCTGATAACGGCATTGAATATATTGCGGATACAGCATATGTTGATGTTGACAGAGACGGAAACTGGAAAGTCAGAACAGAAGACATGATTCCCGATCCGCTTTCTGATGAAGAAGCCAGAATACTGACGGATAAACGTCTTTGGCTCTATAAAGCAGACAAATATGATAATACATATTTGCTTGATTTTACACAAACACCCATTAAAGATACAAGCGGAACAGAATGGTTTCCGTTACTTGATGAATTTTCAACAACATCTAAATTCACAGCTTACCTGAAAACAATTTTCACAAATTCTCTTGCAAACGATTACATAACAAACACATCGATCCGTATTTTCGGAAATGAACTTTACGATATAGGCGGAAAAGTTTCAATGTATTCTTTCCATTACGAAGATTATCTTTTAGAGAAAACATTTGAATCAGATAACGGCGATTGGTGTTTTTATAAAGTCACAGTGCCGATGGACAACGAAATTGGCAATCTGACGTTTGAAATAGGCTTATATTTCACAGAGGACGGATGGAGAGTATGTTATGACGGATTCGGAAAAACATCCGAAATAGCCTCATTTGTTAAAGCAGAAAAGAGGATTGATTTGGAAGACGATTCAAACCCCTCGACTTGCGACATATCATTAATATATCCTTTGATTTCAATTTTGGCATTTTCGGGAATATTGTTTGTTTCCCAAAAGAAAAAATAAATTCAGACCACCGATCATAAAATCGGTGGTCTTTGCTTGTATTTCGACTGTTAATTAATATATAATCAAATCGCACTGTTATTTATGATAACATCTTCTGCCCAATGCGCCCATTCGCGTTCGACACCGATGTCGTGGTAAGTCGGATAATCTTTTGCTATCCATCCGCCACCTGCTTCTCTGAAAAGACGGCACATTTCGAGCGTTCTGCTCTCAATAAATTCACGGTCACCCGTGGGAAGAACTTTCTGAATATCAACGGGAGAATGGAAAACTACCCTGCCTGCAAATTCTTTTGCAAGAACTTCGGTCGGATATGCGTCGGGCTGGTCAAATTGGAAAACGTCAATACCTGCATCGATGAAATCTTCCATAAACTCATAGTTGTAACCGCAAGAATGGAAAAATACACTCATACCTGCTTCATGCGCCGCATCTGCAACTTTCTTATAATACGGTTTGAAGAGTTTTCTGAAAGAGTCGGGAGAGATGAACGTACGGTCCTGCGTTCCCCAGTCATCGCCAAGGAACCAACCGTCAAGACCGCAACCTGCGATGCTTTTAATAACTGCAACCTCATGTTCGGCAATATTGTTAATAAACTCGCAGACAGAATCAGGATCGGTTATGGTATCAGCAAGAGCGTTTGCAATAAGACGTGCGTCACGAAGCTGAGAAAACAGAGAACTACCGAAAGCAAATACGAATTTTTCGCACTCTGCAAAATTTTCTTTTAACAACTGTTCTCGGAAATTGGGATCGAACTTAGGAATCGGATAATTATAATCATCCCAATCCTGAATAGCACCGCGAATACATTCGCCTTTGGTTTTTCCCTCGAAACGTCCGTAGATGTTGCCATACATATCTCTGCGTACCTCGCCGGTAAAACCGGTAATTTTTTTCAGTTCGGGATAATCGCCCCAGTTATTATACGGATTATCGGGGACATCAATATAAACACGGGAACCTGTACCGCGAAAATCGCCCTTATCATGAAAATCATAACCAAACCTAGGAGGTTCATCATGTGCTATAAGACGCTTAACAATCTCTTTAGAAGTCATAGGACATCACCTTTTAACTTTTAATATTTTTCTATATAAATCATTGTTAATGTTTGATAAATCGTTTTATTCGTACAATTCATTGATCGTTTTATAAACGGGGAGAACGTACTGTTCAATAAGAGAAGAATGTTGATCTCGAATAGAATCGAGATACTCTACGGGAGTTTTTGTATTACTATGCATTCCCATTATTTGACCTTGGATTCCATGAAGGAAATCGAAGTAAAATGTATGATCTTTATCAGTAATTGAAGTAAAGAATTCAGCGTCACGATCATCATGGAAATAATTTCTTGTAAGGTAATCAAGAACTGCTTCTTTTGTTTCATAACCTTCAAAAGGTTCATAAATATAATCTAAAACAAGGGCAGATTGTTCCGGATCGTCAACAGAAATCGGAATAGAAACAACAAAGTCGGCTGATTCAAAGCTTGTTTTAAATGTACCGGGTTCAACATTAGGACCGGATGGGAAAGGAACTATACCAAAATCATCAAGATTATAAGCAACAGAACTTGTTCCCGAAAGAACCTGATAAGCATCAATAAGAGCCATAACACCGTTACCGTCATTCAGATTATCTTCTGTGACAGTAGAGCCGACATACATAATGTTATTACCTGTCGGACCGGTCATCCATTCATAAACTTGTTCGAGAGCAACAAGAACATTGGAAGAGAACAAACCCATATCGTATGTTCCATCATCGTTAATTGTTACAAGTTCTCCACCATTCGAAAATGAAGCTGTACGGTAAAGCCAACCGTCACCTGAAGTTATAAACGAATAAACATAATCTCCCGAATTATTTGTATGTGCGTAATTCAAAAGACAATCAGTAAAAGTAGAATAGATCCAATTATCATTTTCAAAATAGTCTCTGGGATCGACTAAGCCCAAAGTTCTTATCATAGACTCATTAACGGCGATTATACCCGTAGGGGAGTTTTCAGCCTTAAGCGGGTGTTGTACAGGAACAACGCCATACAATGCACCATTCCACATCATAGGAGAAAGAAGATATCTACTACCCCATTTTTCTTCATTCGTGGCATTAATATTTTCAAGAATCGAAAGGTCGTAAAAAATACCCGATATAGCATAATTGGTAAGTGAATATGATTCATCCTGGATAAAATCAAAAGTACGTTCGCCGGTAGCAACAGTATAATATGCAGACTGAGCAGCATCCGATTCATATCTAATTTCAATTTTACAGTTTAACTTATTTTCGACATCATCCAGACGCTTTGCCGCAAGATCGGCAAATTCGGTTGTATTGATGTAACCGAGCGTTGAATCCGCACCTTCAAAGAAATACGATTGCTCCATACCATAGACAAAAGTTTTACCGAGAAGATCAATATCACCAGATACCCTTGAATTATATTCCGGAATAATTTCTTCTTCGGAAGCAGCACATGACATAATTGTAAGAGTAAAAACCAAACACATTAGAATCGCTATAATTTTCTTCATATAAAATCTTCCTTTCATTTATTGATTTATCCATCTAAAGTATATCATATTTGCAACATTATGTCAACAATAATTTTCAAATACAAGGATTTGAACAAAAAAGAGCAGACAAAAAATCTGCTCTTTAAGGAATATAAATTTTATTCGTACAACTCTGCAATGGTTTGATATTGAGGAAGAATATATTTTTCGGTATTTGTATATTGAAGATTTTCTGCACCCTGAAGAACTTCTGTTGCACTTCTGGTAGTAATATCACCAAAAAATCCGGAAAGAGAATGGGCGTGGTCAATATAAACTGCATGATCTTTATCGGAAAGTTCGAAGAAAAATTTAGAATCACGTTCATCAAGGAAATAGTTTCGAGAAAGATATTCTATAACGGATTCATCTGTTTCATATCCTTCAAACGATTCGTAGATAGCATCGATAATAAGAGCAGATGCTTCGGCATCAGGTGCAGTTAACGGAATACAGATCGTGAAATCGGCTGCTTCATAAAAAGATTTATACCAGCCGGGTTCAGCATTCGGTCCTGAGGGGAAGGGAACTATACCGAAATTATCGACATTATATGCAACGGATGTTGTACCTGAAAGAATCTGATAAGCATCAATAAGGCCGAGGACACTTTGTCCCGAAACAAACTGGTCAAGACCGCCTTCTATAATATTTGATGCAGTAGGACCGTTCCACCATTCGAAAGTCTGATTAAATGCTTCGAGTGCAGTATCGGAATAAAATCCGAGAGAAAAAGCTCCGTCATCTTTGATAGTCAAGTATTCATCACCGTTAGAAAGAGCCATACCTCTTGTAAACCAACCGCGGCTCGCCGCCAAAGAATAAACTTTATCACCGGAAAGATTGTTAAAGGTATAATTAGTTAAAACATTCGTAAAAGTATCATATGTCCATTCGCCGTTTTCATAATAATCTCTTGGGTCTGTCTGACCGAGAGTAGCAATATGATTCTCATTTACAGCAAAGACACTGGACATTGAATTCTGAGTTCTTAAAGGATGAAGCGCAGGAATTACACCATATATTCCACCGTTCCACATTGTTGAAGCAAGAAGGTATCTGTTTCCCCATTTTTCCTCATTAGTTGCGTCTATGTTATCGAGGGAAGCAAGATCAGTAAAAATATTAGCTATAACATAATCAACAAGGAAAAAAGATTCTTCCTGAATAAAGTCGAACTCATAATCACTTGTTAAAACAGAATGATACGCTGCTTCCCCTGCTCTGGTAACATATTTCATTTCAATAGAACAGTTGTATCGGTCTTCTACCTCTTCAAGACGTTTTGCGGCAAGGTCGGCAAATTCCGTAGTATTAATGTAGCCCAAGGTAGAATCTGCACCCTCAAAGAAATAGTCTTGAACCATTCCGTAAATAAAAGTTTTACCGTCAAGGTCAATTTGATCGGATACATTTGAATCATAATCAGGAACTATTTCTTCTTCGGAAGCAGCGCATGACATGATTGTAAGTGTAAAAACCAAACACATTAGAATCGCTATAATTTTCTTCATATGAAATTTTCCTTTCATTTATTGATTTATCCATCTAAAGTATATCATATTTGCAACATTATGTCAACAATAATTTTCAAATATAAAGATTTGTAACAAAAAAGAGAGCAGATATAATATCTGCTCTTTTAAAAATATTAATTTCCGTAAAGTTCAAGAACAGTTTTGCTTCTCGGAAGAAGATGTTCTTCTGCACGAAGATACATTGACTCTTCTTTTGCTTCAAGGACTTCAAGGGGCTTCTTATCGCCTGCAAGGTGCGGCCATATATCATCATACATACCGTCCATGGAAGGGAAATAGTAAGCATGTTCGATATCCGACAAAGAATAGAAATATTCAGCATCACGCTTATCAAGGAAGTAGTTATTGTAAAGATAATCAATAATGCTTTCTTTAGTTTCATAACCTTCAAAAGGTTCATAAAGTGCATCTATAACAAAAGCTGTTTCTTCAACATTTGTTTCTGTTATCGGGATACAGAGAGTAAAGTCCGCAGCATCATAGAAAGATTTAAAAGAACGAGGTTCTGCATCCGGACCTGTCGGGAAAGGAACGATACCGAAATTATCAAGAGCATATGCAATAGAGTCTGTGCCTGAAAGGACCTGATAAGCATCGAGCATACCGATAACAGCAAGTCCCGATTTAAGATAATCACGACCGCAATCTTTATAATCGAGGTGGATGTTTGCAGCAGTAGGTCCGTTCAACCATTCATAAACCTGGTTAAATGCTTCAAGAGATGCTTCGCTGAAAATACCAAGATCAAAAGTTCCGTCTTCATGGACTGTGATATATTCACCGCCATTAGAAAAGGCAGCAGCCATAGGCAGTCTGTCTCCTGATGTAACCAAAGAATATATCTGCTCTCCGCCGAGAGAAGTGAGAGTATAATCGGAAAGTACACGAGTGAAAGTATCCCAAGTCCATTCGCCGTTTTCATAATAGTCTCTGGGGTCAACCTCACCGAGAGATTGAATATGCTGTTCGTTGATACCGAGAACGCTGCCCATGGAGTTCTGAGTACGGAGAGGATGAGCTGCGGGGATTACACCGTAAATCTCACCGTCCCACATTGTTGAATAGAGCATATTTCTGTTGCCCCATTTTGCTTCGTCGGTAACATCAAGGCTGTCAACGGTTGCAAGGTCAACAAAAATTCGCATAGGAACATATGAAAGAAGCCAGTATGTTTCTTCCTGAATGATGTCGATAGTACATTCACCGGAAATAACATCCTTATAAGCAGCATCGCCTGCTCTGGGAACATATTTAAATTCGATAGTACAGTTATGTTTATCCTGAACATCTTTTATTCTTTTAGCAGCAAGATCCGCAAATTCGGTAGTGTTTATGTAACCAAGAGTTGAATCTGCACCTTCGAAGAAATAGTCCTGAACCATGGCGAATACAAAATTTTTGCCATCAAGATCAACATCGCCTTCAACGCCGCCGAATTCCGGAACAATTTCTTCCTGATTTTCGGTTGCACAGGAAACACATCCGAAAAGGAACAAACAACAAAGAAGAATTGCCAATATTTTTTTCATGGGAACGCCTCCTACGTCAATATTTAATAAATCAGTCTATATAAACATCTGATATAGTTTTTGCTCTGGATACAAGCTGTTTTTCCGCAACAGTATATTGAATATTCTCTTCTTTTTCAAGCGCCTCACTGGGTTTTGAAACAAGGAAAGAATTCCAGATTCCGAAAATGCCGTCCATTGTCGGGAAGAAATAAGTATGATCAGCATCGGAGAGAGAATAGAAGAACTCAGCATCACGTCTGTCGAGGAAATAGTTCGAGTGGAGATAATCAATTATATCTTCACTTGTTTCATAACCCTCAAACGGTTCGTAGATCGCATTGAGAAAAACTGCGGTAGCTTCCGGATCGGGTGCAGTTATAGGAATACAAATGGTAAAGTCTGTAGATTCACAGTAATTCTGATACCAACCGGGATCCGCATCGGGACCTGAGGGATACGGTATTATGCCGAAGTTATTAAGATTGTACGCAATGGAATCGGTATTTGCAAGGACCTCAAAAGCTTCCACGTTACCGAGAACAGCAAGCCCGTCAATAAGAGCGGGAAGGCCTTCCATGATAAGAATATTATCGGAAGTCGGACCGTTTAACCATTCGTAAAACTGATTAAGAGCATCGAGCGTTGTGGGAGAATAAAGACCAAGCTCAAAAGTACCGTCCTCATTATAAGTAAAATATCTGTCCCCATTGGAAAAAGCAACAGATCTTGCGAATCTGCTTTCGTCAGATGCAAAAGCATATACTTTCTCGCCGCCGAGAGACGTAAGATCGTAATCGGTAAGAACCTTGGTAAAAGTATCCCATGTCCATTCGCCGTTCTCATAATAATCTCTGGGGTCAGTTGTATTTAACATGCTGACATAGTCCTCATTGATCGCAATAACACCGGAAACGGAATTTTGTGTACGCAAGGGATGTTGAGCGGGAACAACACCGTAAACCGCACCGTTCCACATTGTTGAAGCAAGAAGGTTTCTGTTGCCCCATTTTGCTTCATCTGTAACATCAATATTGTCGAGGGTGGTAAGGTCAACAAAAATACCCATGGGAATATAGGATACAAGCCAATATGACTCTTCCTGAATAATATCGAGAGAATATGTACCTGCCGCTACATCCATGTAAGCAGCTTCCCCTGCCCTATTGACTGTTTTAAACTCAAATGTACAATTATGCCTTTTAGAGACTTCTCTAAGTCTTTCAGCTGCAAGGTCTGCAAACTCCGTGTTGTTTATGTAACTGAGAGTATTATCCTCGCCTTCAAAAAAATAGTCGGCAACAACAGCAAAAACAAAGTTTTTTCCGTCGAGATCAATATCGCCTTCTATTCCAGAAAAATAGTCGGGGACTATCTCTTCGGCATTCTGAGTTCCGCATGATATGCACAGAAAAGAAAATACACAACAAAGAAAAAGAGCTATTATCTTTCTCATAAAAATCTCCTTAAATCTATATTTACATTTCATTTTATCACATAATAATTCTTTTGTCTATACGATAAACGATTTCATCATAAAAATGTCAAATTCAGACCTTTCACCGAAAAGTAAAAGGTCTGAATTATGTTTGTAAATTATAAATTATTCGCCGTAAACAGCGATTCTGCCTTCATACTGAGGCTCAAGATAATCTTCTACGAGTGTATTATACTTATCTTCGTTTGATTCAAAAAGCTGTGAGATTGACTCTGTGGATTTGACAGCATTTGCAGGTAAATCACGACCGCCTTCCCAGAAAAAGTTATATTGCGCACCGCTTACTATATTAAAGACAACTTCAGAATCTCTTTTATCGAAAAAGATCTGTTCGGTCATATATTCAAGCATATCTTCTTTTGTTTCATAACCTTCAAAAGGTTCAAACATAGCATTTAAAACTTTAGCTGTTCCTTCAACATCCGAAGCTGTAATGGGTATACATGTTGAATACGGAATCTGCTGATAGTATGAATGATATTTTCCGGGGATCGCATTGGGGCCCTGAGGAAAAGGCAGAACACCAAGATTATCCATCTTATACAGCAAAGAACCTGCAGTCGAAAACAATGTTCCTGTTGCAGTAAGATACATAACACAGTCTTCATTAGAAAAGAAATCAGATGTATTGGACGTAAGATCAGGATAAATATAGTCAGCACAGGTTTCGTTTAAAATTCGCTGTCCGCGTTCCAGTGCAGCTCTTCCGGCATCTGTATAAATACCGCATATAACCTTACCATCTTCAACAGCCGTAAAGTTAACACCGTTAGACAAGAACATATTTATACCAAAGTAGTCGGCATGAAAATTTATACTGTAAATTGTTCTTCCGGCATCTTCATAGGTGCATGCGGCAAGTGTTTCTTCGAACTTATCCCAGGTCCATTCTTTGTTTTCAACATAATCTCGAGGATCGGCGGCACCGATTCTGGAAACAAGGTGTTCATTGACAGCAATGATCCCTGAAGGAACGGTATAGAGAAGATATGGCCATGCATTCGGTAAAACGCCGTACAAATCATCTTTCCAAAGCATGTTCTGAAGTTGATTGGGAGTACCCCATTTTTCTGTATTCTGAACATCGAGATAACCTGAAAGACCTACAAGATAATTCCCTCTTACAAGGCTTGCCAACACACTGGAGTCGGCAGAAATAAGGTCATAAAGATGACCGCCTGTTGCGAGTTCGGCATTTAATTTGCCGGTAATAACCGAGGAGTTTGAATTATTATCAACCGTTATAACACAATTCAAATCAGATTCGACCTTTTTCTGATGTTCAAGAACCTGATCCGCAAAAGCAGTTCCGGGAATAAATCCAAAAACATTATCCGTATCCTCAGCATATCGACTCATTGAAAAGCCCCATTCAATTTCAAGACCGTCAAGATCGCTCGAATTTACATCTGAAATATATTCCGGGGCAATTTCAGTCTGAGAAGACTGACAAGCAGTCAATATAAAAAGAGCGGCAAGGAAAAAGGAAATAAATTTACTTGTTTTTTTCATAAGAATACCTCTACCCTATTATTTTCATCAACACACAACCTCGTGTATTTTATAACATTTTAACATAATAAACAGTAAAAATCAATACAAGAAATACATAGTTCACATAAA
>SVMP01000075.1 GCA_015067385.1 Oscillospiraceae bacterium
TCAAAAGGCCTGCCTTTTACTGCAACAAAAATCGAGCCGGGATGAACATCCGATATTTCCGACGTTACGTTTGAAATTTCAATATCTTCTTTTAATTTTAAACTTCCGTTATATTCAACGTCTCGTAATACGTGATCTAAACGCAACAAGACCTCCGAGTTATTTATTCAAATGTTACCGTAACAACAGTCGCTTTATCTACCTTTTCTCCTGCTGCGGGCGACTGAGAGACCGCAACGACATTGGGATAATTAATATTTACGCCTTTGACCTTAATATTAAGATCTGCGCCGATAAGTGCTTCATTACAGTCCGCCGCAGTTTTACCCAAAAGATCGGGAACGATCGTCTTACGCTCGAACTCTGTTTCATTCGTATAGAGAATAACCGTGCCGCCTTCGGGAAGAGAAGTATTCTTTGAAGGAAGCTGATAGCTTACGATACCGTCGCCGCCGATAATTTTTGCAGAGAACGAACTGTTTGCAAGCATCGAAACAGCATCGGAGCTATCGTATCCGATAAGGTCGGGGACAGAATAAGAAGCACTTGTTGTACCGTCTCCGTAATCGGGTTCGATATTAAGATGTTTCATGCAGTCTTCCATAATATCTCTGCCGAGGGGCGCTGCGATGTACGAACCGTAGATCTGTTCACTGTCAGGTTCGTCAACGATAACAAGAACACATATCTGGGGATCATCGGCAGGAGCAAAACAAATAAAAGAAGCTATTTTTTTGCTGTTTTCATATGTACCGTCGGAAACCTTCTGAGAAGTACCTGTTTTACCTGCGATCCTGTAGCCTTTCAAATAGCCGGTCTTACCTTTTTCTACGGTATACTCGAGCATTTCCCAAAGAGTTTCCGCTGTTTGTTGAGAAACGACCTCTCTGACAGGCGTGGGATCGTTCGAAAGAATAACATTTCCCTGTGAGTCTGTTATTTCTTTAACGATATACGGTTTCATATATGTGCCGCCGTTCGCAATAGCACTGACACCTGCGATAAGCTGCATACCTGTAATTTTAAATGTCTGACCGAAAGAGGATGAATAAAGGTTGTAATCGGTCATTGAAGCAAGGGCGTGGTGAATACCGGCAACTTCTCCGGGAAGACCTACTCCGGTTTTTTCACGAAGACCGAAAATAGTTATATAATTATAGAAACGTTCAATACCTATTTTTTCCGCAACCTGAATAAATACAGGGTTACATGAATTTGCCATCGCATCTCTGAAATCTTCAAGACCGTGACCTGTTCGTTTATGGCAATGATAAGTTATAACACCCTTTTGAATCGAACCCGTGCAGTTAAATGTATTATTAAGGATCGGGAGATTTTCTTCAAGAGCCATTGCGGCGGTAAAAATTTTAAATGTTGAGCCGGGGTCATACTGTTCAACGACGAACTTATTTGTTCGAAGCTCCGCAAGCGTTGAATTGTAAGCGGAAACATATTCATCGGTAACGTTGCCCATTTCATCGAGATACTCGGAAAGAGTATTGAGAATTATCTCATCGTCGATCGTAAAAGGATCATTGGGATCATAGTCGGGTTTTGTGGACATTGCAAGTATTTCACCCGTTTTAACATCCATAATACATGCCGCAACACGATTCTGAACATTATGCTCGACACGTGTATTCTGAATATGTTTTTCAAGGAAATACTGCATTTCGATATCGATCGTAAGTTTTACGTCATAACCGTCCTCAGCGCTTACATATTGCTCGTATTCGAAAGGCATACTTGTTCCGAGTGCATTATTGGAAGTTATTATCTTTCCGTTTGAGCCTTTAAGATACGTATCATAAAGGTATTCAAGTCCTTCAAGCCCCTGATTGTCTGTTCCGACAAAACCGAGAACGGTGGAAAGCAGATTTCCGTGAGGATAATATCTTTTTGCGGTTTCGGTTATTGTTACAACATCAACAAGACCTTTATTTTCCGAAAGGAACTCACTAACGGCATCCGCTTGATCTTTCTCTATACCTCTGACGATTTCGACATATCTGACATCTCTTTTTGTTTTTTCAAGGAGTTTATCATAATCTATGTCTAATATCTCTGACAGATTAGATGCAAGAAGTTCACGTTCCTCATCATTCTCAAAAGAAATCGGTTTCATCGTAACAAGATAAGCCGTTGCAGAGATAGCAAGTTCATTGCCGTTACGGTCAACAATAGAACCTCTTTTTGCCTGAATAGCAATATCGCTCGTTTGCTGATCGACCGCTATACGTTCATATTTTTCATGTTCCACTATCTGTAAATAAAAGAATCTGCCTATAAGGCCTAAAAAACATAAACAAAAAAAACATCCGGCAACAATATACGAAATAACCATATCTCTTGAAGGACGTTGAGCCATATTCTTTACCTTAGCTTCTCGATCGACAAGCTTCCTTTCTTAATTTAGGACGATAGAAAATTACGTAACTGATTAAAAGATTTGAAAAAGCAAGGGTCACTTGCGTGACCCTCGTTTTTTTTGGAGATACTCTATAAAAGCAAAACGCAAATAGTCTAAATAAATGCCTTTATCATCTTTCCGCATTGCAAAAACATGAGAGGCATTTGGAATCCACCGATAACGGTGGCAAAGTCCCTTTGTTGTGTGTGTTGTGTGTTAAGGGACGGTAAAACGACAGAGGAGAGATGTTCCGGAAAATGTCGTATAAGGACACATATAGTAATAAGTATGCTTCCGTTATTTGAAATATTCCAATGCAACGGAAAAAGCTCTCGAAATACGGGAGAAAATACCTGTATTCTCCTCCTCTGTTGAGATCAATAGTGTTTGGTTTGTGTTGTTGCTGACGATATATTCAATTTGGTAACTGTTAATCTTAGTCATTCCGAGACGGTTTACAACGTAATCTTCGACATTACGGTAATTCGTTCTCTTTTCGTATTCGATGCGAAGAAGTTCGCCTTCATTTTGTTCGATCGCAAGTTCATTATTGAGAAGTTTAAGGCGGTAGTTCTTTTCGTATTGAGAAATACAGCACATTACACTCATTGCGCCGACTGCTATTATAATAAGGATAAGGACAGCAATAGTTATATCAAACTTCTTTTTCTTATCAACTTTTTCCATATTGCTCAATCCGTCCTTTCTTTATATATAATAGTTATTTAACTTCGAATACTCTTAACTTTGAGCTTCTCGCTCTCGGGTTTGTTTCCATTTCCTCATCGGAAGGGATAATCGGTTTTTTTGTCAGGACCTTACCGAGACTTGTCTTTCCGCATACACATACGGGAAAGCTCGGAGGGCATGTACAAGGATTTTCAGCAGAAGCGAATGCTGTTTTTACAATTCTGTCTTCAAGCGAATGGAAAGTAATAACTGCTATCCTTCCGCCCGGATTCATGTACGGGATAATGTCGGAAAGGATGTCGCTTACCTGTTTAAGTTCCTGATTAACTGCGATCCTTATTGCCTGAAACACACGTTTCGCAGGGTGTTGTGCTTCATTAAGTGCTTTTTTGGGCATTGCGGATTTAATTACATCCACAAGTTCAAGTGTTGTGTTTATAGGTGATGACTGACGTACCGTTACTATTTTCTTTGCTATCGGACGAGACCAACGTTCTTCGCCGTATTCAAAGAATATACGTGCAAGTTCCTGTTCGGAATATGTATTTATAAGATCAGCGGCTGTAAAAGCATCGTCTCTGTTCATTCTCATATCAAGAGGCGCATCGTTCATATATGAAAAGCCGCGTTCTGCCGAATCGAGTTGATGAGAAGAAACGCCAAGGTCCAAAAGCAATCCGTCAAGCTTTATTCCGCGTTTCTCAAGTATTTCGGGGAGAGTTCTGAATTCGGCATGATATATTTCTTTTTTGCAGGCAAGCGGTTCAAGACGGGCGGTACAAGCGGCTATTGCTTCGGTATCTCTGTCCGTACAGACGAGAAGACCGTTTTCGGAAAGACGGGAACCGATCGCATAAGAATGTCCGCCGCCGCCTGCGGTACCGTCTGCATAAATCCCTTCGGGTTTTATGTTAAGAGAGTCGATCGTTTCTTTAAAAAGAACAGGGATATGAGAAAAATCTGCCATGATCAAATACCCAATTCTTCAAATGCGGAAAGAATATCATCGTCGTTTTCAGTATCGTAGGAATCCCATTTATCAGCGTTCCATATTTCGATACGGGTCATAGCGCCGACGACAACAACATCTTTTACAAGATCAGCAAATTTACGGAGATTTTGAGATACTGTTATTCTGCCCTGAGGGTCGATCTCGGAACGGCAAGCATTACCGAGGATAGCTCTTTGAGAAGCGCCGCCTTTGCCGATGGTTTTGGATGCTATCTCTTTTGCGAAAGCATACCATCTTTTTTCAGAGAAAACGAAAATACAGTTATCGGAGCCTTTTGTCATATAAACAGCATTGCCTACTGTTTCACGGAATTTAGCAGGAAGAAAAACTCTTCCTTTTGCATCCATGGTGTGTCGGTAGTTACCGATAAGGTTCATAGCGCCGACAAAAAGATCATCTTCAGCAGATGTTTCTTCTACGGGTCTGATTTCTTCGTTTTCCATAGGTCGTACGCTCCTTTCTACACCATTTTTTATTAAACCGTGGACTTTTCCACCCCAAAAGTGCACCTTTATCCACTTGCGCACCACCATTATACTATATATAAGATGTAATGTCAACAATTTACAGAGAAATAATTGTAAAACGGTATGTAAATGTTTTATCACGCAGAAAAAATCTTTTCGTCATTTTGCACAAAAAATCCCATCATGCCAAAAAAATGCGGCAAAATCAAGGCTTACAGTATTGATTTTTACTGTCCGGTATGGTATACTAATCAAGAAAACACCCTTTCGGAGGCTAATATGGCAGAAAATATGTCTAAAACGACAATAATGATGTTGGACGGAAACAGTATTTTGAACAGAGCATTTTATGGGATCCGTCCGTTAACAACATCTTCGGGGACACCTACAAATGCAGTTTACGGCTTTCTGACGATACTTTTCCGTCATCTTGACGAAGACCGTCCGAACGCAGTCGGAATAGCTTTTGACCTGAAAGAAAAAACATTTCGCCACATAATGTACGACGGATACAAAGCGGGAAGGAAAGGTATGCCCGACGAGCTTGCTGTTCAGCTTCCGATAATCAAGAAAATCCTTACAGCCATGGGACTTTGCGTTTACGAAAGACCGGGACTCGAAGCTGACGACATAATAGGTATCATCTCAAAAAAACAAAGTTCGGAAGGGAATAAATGCATTATCATCACAGGAGACCGAGACGAGCTTCAGCTTGTTGATGAAAACATCACCGTGAAGCTTGCCGTAACAAAAAGCGGTTCATCCTCAGATGATATTTTCACCCCCGAAAGTGTACTTGCCAAATACGGTCTGCCACCCGAAAAACTCATTGACCTGAAAGCATTAATGGGTGACACTTCCGACAATATACCCGGTGTTCCCGGAGTGGGTGAAAAAACCGCAACAGAGCTTCTCAAAGAATACGGCTCACTTGACGGTGTTTACGAAAATATAGACAAAATCACTAAAAAAGCGCTTCATGAAAAGCTTGTTGCAGGCAAAGACAGCGCATATATGAGCAAAATACTGGGAACGATCACCACTTCATTACCGGAAAACGAGATGTTCACCACACCGCACCACCAAGAGCCGAATAAAACAGAGCTTAAAAATATTTTGACAGAGCTTGAAATGGTAAAAATGCTCGACAGGTTCAATTTTGAACCTGATGTTAAGCAACCGGAAGCCGAAACAGAAAAATTTGAGATCAGCAAGCACGGTAAAATTTTCAACAATGAACCGATATTCATCGTCCACACCCTCCCCGAAAAAGAAACATATATCAAAAACGGAAACTCGGCTGTAATTGCAAATATTGATGAAATACTTGAATTTATCGATAAAAAGGAGATCGTCACTCACGACTGTAAAGCTCTTTTACGTTACACTTTACAGCAAAATTCAGCGCCTGTTCCCAAATTCGATACGATGCTTGCGGCTTACGTTGTCAATCCTTCAAGAAGCTCGTACGAGCTGAAAAACGCATACATCGAGATCCTCGGAAAAGATACCGACAGCAAGGCGGATCATGTTTGCATGATGCCCGAATTGCAAAACGGTTTTATATCAAAAATGGAAGAGGACGGTTCGCTGAAGCTTTACACGGAAACCGAACTGCCGCTTTCGACCGTTCTTGCGGAAATGGAGGTTGCGGGAGTAAAAGTAGACTGTGATTTTCTTACTGCATTCGGAGAACAGCTCGACAGAGAAATAACCGAACTGACAGGAGCGATATACGCTTTTGCAGGAAAAGAGTTCAACATCAATTCAACCAAACAGCTCGGAGCTGTCCTTTTTGAAGAATTGATGCTGCCTGTAAAGAAGAAAACAAAAACAGGATATTCAACAGATAACGATGTTTTGGAATCTCTGGTGGAGCAACATCCCATTGTTGAACTGATAATCGCATACAGAAAGCTGACAAAACTAAAATCAACATATGTTGACGGATTATTAAAAGCCGTAGATGAAGACGGAAGGATCCACACAGTTTTCACTCAAACGGTCACACAGACAGGACGAATAAGTTCTATAGAGCCGAATCTTCAGAATATTCCGGTAAGAACAAAACTCGGCAGAGAGTTAAGAAAAGCGTTTGTTTCAGCCGACGGATACTGTCTTGCCGATGCGGATTATTCTCAGATAGAATTAAGACTTATGGCTCATATTTCGGGAGATAAAGTTTTACTCGAAACATTCTCTTCCGGAGAAGATGTTCACACAAGGACTGCTTCTGAGGTTTTCGGAATGCCCAAGGAAATGGTTACGGAAGATATGCGCCGCAGGGCGAAAGCAATCAATTTCGGAATCATTTACGGCATAGGCGATTACACTCTTTCGCAGGATCTTTCCGTAACAAGAAAGCAGGCACGCCAATATATAGACGGATATTTATCAGCTTATCCTGACGTTAAAAGGTACATTTCCGAAACAATAGCGAAAGCAAAAGAAACGGGATATGTAACAACGCTGTTCGGAAGAAGAAGGTATGTTCCGGAGATCAACGCATCCAATAAAATGACTGCCGCATTCGGTGAAAGGGTTGCAATGAACACACCTATTCAAGGAACGGCGGCAGACCTGATAAAGCTTGCCATGATACGTGTTTCCAACAGACTGAAAAGCATGGGCATGAAATCAAGACTCATTCTGCAAATACACGACGAATTGATAATCGAAGCCCCCGAAGAAGAAAAAGAAACAGCCGCACGTATTCTGAGGGAAGAGATGGAAAACGCATATAAATTTGACGTTCCGGTCGTTGCGGATGTCAACATAGGCAAAACATGGTATGAAGCCAAGACATAACGAGAGCTGAGGAGCCCAATATGAAAACAAAAAAAGTTTTTCTGATAAATTCTTTCGCATGCTCAGATAAAATAGACAACATAAAAGAAAGCATAAAAAAAGCCATGGCAGGTGAAGAATACGAAATTATCGAATCTCAAAAGCCGGGGCATATAAGCGAAGCGGTAAAAAGTTATTCAAACAGCACCGTCTTTTCCGTTGGTGGAGACGGGACGCTTCTTGAAACGGTAAACGGTGCGGCTCAAACAGATAATGAGATTTTCGTTGTTCCCGCAGGAAGCGGAAACGATTTTTGCAGAGTATTAACGGATGAAAGAGATTATCAAAAGGTTCTTCTCGACATTAAAGCATACAGCCCCAAAACCGTTGACTGCGGCAAAGCAGGGAACACTTATTTTGCCAATATCGCATCCGTAGGATACGATGCGGAAATAGTTAAAAACGCATCAAAATTCAAAGACAAGCCTTTGCTCCGAAAATTCAGCTATATTCTTTCGATTTTTTACACCCTCTTCACCTTTAAACCTCTAAAGCTGAAGCTTACGATAGACGGAGTTGTTTATGAGCAAAAATTTCTCCTTGCCGCTTTTGCCAACGGACAATATTACGGCGGAGGTATACATATAGCACCGACAGCTATTATAGACGACGGCTACCTCGACGTATATCTTGCGGACGCAATGAACAAATTTCAAATACTCATGATCCTTCCGAAGTTGCTTAACGGTTCCCATGTCAATCACCCGAAAGTTAAGATCATAAAAGCAAAGAAGATAGAGGTGTCAAGTGAATCACCTTTCCTCTTAAATCTTGACGGAGACCTTTCCGACTGCTGCGGTACAGAAATAAGCATTATCGAAAACGGAATCACATATTATTGCAAAAAGTAGATAATATCAAGCATTACAGCCCATGTGACCAAAATCACACGGGCTGTTTTCTCTATATGTTAAGTTGTTTTACTTTACATCTGTTTTCTTATCAGTAATTCTTCTAAGATATTTCGGAACGGTCTGACAGAGGACACCGAGGACACAAAAGCAAATAAAGGATATAAGCCATATTATCCAGATGTTATCGGTTGCACCGCCGCCGGGGTCTGTTCCTTCTGAATGAAAGATATGACCGAGCAGAAAACCGACAGAATATCCGCCGAAAGAAAAAACCGTAAGTAACCTTGCATTTAATACCATGGAAACAGCGATCACAAACGATGCCGCAGCAAACAATATAAGCGGATACTGTTTCATGCCGTGAAGATCAAACAAGCAGAAACGTACAATAAAATAAAAAGCAGTAAGAAGCACAAACCACGTAAAATGAAACAAAGATCTTTTCACACAGACCACTCCTTTTTGATTTATTATAGCACATATACACCGAGCAGTCAAGCGAAATCAGTCTTGACAAAAAGAGAAAAATATGGTATGTTTAATACATTAAAAAAATAAAGTAAAGGTGGAATTTATATATGAACGATTTGCCCAAATATAAAAACCCCGATCTTCCCATAAAAGAAAGAGTGGAAGATCTTCTTTCGCGAATGACAATT
This sequence comes from Oscillospiraceae bacterium, assembly GCA_015067385.1. GTDB lineage: Bacteria > Bacillota > Clostridia > Oscillospirales > UBA644 > HGM12619. The sequence continues at coordinate 8,940 of SVMP01000075.1, forward strand.
GAAGAAAAAGCGGCTCAGACAGATATGCTTAGCGGTGTAGGATACGCAACTAAGCCCTCCCCCATTCACAACTGCAGTGTTGAACCCGACACGGAATACGACACGGAAAAGCTTAAAGAAGACTACGGTGATAAGGGTATCGGCTTTGTACACGACAACTATTCAACTCCGAAAGCCATGAACCTCATACAGAAATATTTTATCGAAAACAGCCGCCTCGGAATCCCCGTTATATTCACAGGCGAAGCTCTCCACGGAATCTGCGGAACGAGAGGAACCGTTTTTCCGAGCCCAATAGGACTTGGTGCATCTTTTGATAAAGATATCGTAAATAAAGTCGGTGCCGCCATCGGCAAAGAGACAAGACACCTCGGCATCCATGAGATATTAGCCCCGAACCTTGACGTTGCAAGAGATACACGTTGGGGCAGAACAGAAGAAACATTCGGCGAGGATACATACCTTTCGTCGAGAATGGCTGTGGCTATAGTTTCGGGCGAACAAAAGGGCGACATCAGACGAAACGATGCTGTTATAGCAGAGCCGAAGCACTATTGTGTTCACGGAATTCCCGAAGGCGGTACAAACTGCTCTCCCGCTCACGCAGGCAAACGAGAGGTTGAAGGATGTTATCTTCCCGTATTTGAAGCGGCAATAAAAGAGGCGGGCGCATACAACGTAATGGTAAGTTACAACTGTGTTGACGGCGACGTACTCATGGCATCCGAACATTATCTTAAAGAAGTGCTCAAAGAACGCTTTGCGCTCAAAGGTTATTCGAGAGCTGACTGGTGCGGTGTTATGAAAGTCAGACACGGTCATAAGCTTGTAAGCACCGACAGAGGAGCGATCAAACTCTGTATAAACAACGGTCTCGACATGAAGGGTCTTGACTATCCGAATAAATTCTGGCAGG
>SVMP01000076.1 GCA_015067385.1 Oscillospiraceae bacterium
TCCTCTTAAGCTGTATTCATGTCATAAGTTTATGAAATTTATGACATAGTGATGAATCACTAACAATCAAATTGGTAATGATGTATCATAATAGGTAGTGATATATCATTGTCAATTAAGGATGTGTCTTGTTATGAAAACACAGCAAACTGTTGCGAAAAGAATTCGAGAATTGTGCAAAGAAAGGGGAATAACACCGAATGGGTTAAGTAACATTTCCGGCGTTCCCCAAGCAACCGTTAAAAGTATATTAAACGGTGAGAGTAAAAATCCCGGTATTGTAAGTATAAAGAAACTTTGTGATGGGTTTGAGATCACGCTCGGAGAGTTTTTCAATACTCCCGATTTTGATTCCTTGGAACAAGAAATACAATAATACTTTCTAAAAACAGGACTGCTACGATAAAGTAGCAGTCCTGTTTGCTTATTTCTTTTGTTTCGACAAAATAATTCGTCCTATAATTCCAAACAAAGTGATCACAAAAGAAGCAATTAATATGCCGATCAATAGATGGTAAAACCATTCTATTCCATGGTGCACTAAAAAACCTTCAAGGTCTTCATATCTATGAGTTAAACTTCCTTCATGAATTACAACAGTAACAGGATTTTTCAAAGTGAAAAAGATGAAGGCAATTAACGATATGAATGAAATACTTGAAAAAGTTAATCCTAAGCCAAACAACCAACCAAAGCCATCTTTCTTGTTTGATGTGCTCGAAAAATGATGATTAGTTACAGCGTTCGCTTTTTCATTATTTGTCTGATTTTCTTCGTCTTTGTCTTTAAGAAGAAAATCAGTTGAAACCTCAAAGATCTCACTTAATCTGATTAAATATTCAATATCGGGGGTAGATTGGTTAAGTTCCCATTTAGATATTGTCTGTCTTGTCAAATTAAGCTCTTCTGCAAGCTTTTCCTGCGATAAGCCCTTTTGTTTTCTTAAAGCTGTAATTTTTTCACCTAATGCCATATTAATATACCATGCCTTTCGTTCACGAAAGCTTCCTCTCTTTGGGAATTGGGGCTGGTTTTGCTAAGCAATCGTAAGATTGCATAAAATCGTCACTGTTTAAGTGACGAAAGCCACAAAACCTGCGTGAAAAATACTTTTTCACGCTAAACACCTCCATGTCTGTGTATATTATAGCATTTTACGGCGTTGCATTCTACCTTTAACAGTTGGAACTTGCGCAACGCCGCGTTGCGATGACGTTTTACCATCTTCTGTCGTTTGCGTTAGGGCATTTTAAGCGCTTATATGCAGCTCTGAACTCGACATAACATCCGCATTTCATACAAACGCCCGATATCAGATGGTCACAACTTTTGCATTCGTCAAGTCTTTTACGATAAAGCTCATCGTCAGCTTTTTCGTTTTCGGAAAGTTTATCGATACGTACTTTTATGCTGTTGAGCGTATCAAGTTCCGCCGCCTCAAGAAGAAGGCACCGTTTACATTCCGCCATTATTATTTGACGACAACTTTAACTATGCTGCACGGAGGAACGGTGAGCTTAAAGCCGTCTTTAAGAAGCTCGATATCTGTAAATTCCTTAGTGTAAACAGCGTTCTTATCTTCGAAGCTGTTATGTGCGTGTACTTCGCCGGTAAGAATTTCAGCAGCAGCACTCTTAACTTCACGGTCAGCGATCTGGCAATGAATTTCAGAAGAATCGGTCAATGAAGTGTTAACGATCGTTGTAACAATATCACCGTCTGCATTGATAGAAGCACTTTCAAAAAGGGTGGGAACTTTGCTCTGCTCGTCAAGATATTTTGTTGTAAGATAAGAACCGAGAAGAGTGTTTTCCTGATGATCTTTATACATCTTGAACACGTAGTATGTCGGGGTAAGAAGCATGTCTTCTCCGTCCGTAAGCGCAACTGCCTGAAGAACGTTAATAGTCTGTGCAATGTTTGCCATATGAACTCTGTCGCTGTGCTTGTTGAAAATATTAAGAGTAAGACCTGCAACGATAGCATCACGCATGGAGCTCTGCTGATAAAGGAAGCCGGGGTTTGTTCCTTCTTCAACCTTGTGCCACATTCCCCATTCGTCAACAATAAGACCGATTCTCTTATCGGGGTCATAACGGTTCATTATTTCGCCGTGACGTGTAACAAGTTCTTCCATCTTATATGCGTTTTTCATTGAAACAAGATAATCGTCTTCATTGAAGTCGAGGGCAGTTTTGCCTGTACCCCATGTATAATGGTGGAGAGACAGACCATTCATGCTATGACCGACATTTTTCATAAGGGTTTCGGTCCAATGGTAGTCACCGCTGTTAGGACCGCCTGCAATGCGGTAGATAGGCTGGTTTCCGTGATAATTTCTGACATATACATTATAACGTCTGTACTGATCAGCGTAAAATTCTGCGGTCATATTTCCGCCGCAACCCCAGTTTTCATTACCGATTCCGAAATATTTGAGTTTCCAGGGTTTTTCTTGTCCGTTTTTCTTACGAAGTTCCGCCATCGGAGAAACACCGTCAAATGTTATATATTCTACCCATTCGCTCATTTCCTGAACAGTACCGGAACCTACGTTTCCGCAGATATACGGTTCGCATTCGAGCTGACGGCAAAGTTCAAAAAATTCATGAGTACCGAATGAGTTGTCTTCAATTACGCCGCCCCAATGGGTGTTGATCATTTTCTTTCTGGTTTCTTTGGGACCGATACCGTCTTTCCAATGGTATTCATCTGCAAAGCATCCGCCGGGCCAACGAAGAACGGGCAGACCCATTTCTTTGAGTGCGTTTACAACGTCGCATCTCATACCGTTAACATTGGGAATTTTGGAATCTTCTCCTACATAAAGACCTTCATAGATACACCTTCCGAGATGTTCGCTGAAGTTGCCGTATATTTCTTTATTTATCTTGCTGATTTTCTGATTGGGGTTTATTAAATATTTTTCCATAATCAGATCGATCCTTTCTTTTTTTTGTCATTTTAACATATATATTGTGGGTTGTCAATAAGCCTGAGATAATTTTTGACAAAAAAAGTACTTGACAAATCCATATTTACTGTTATATAATAATATAAAATTGAAAATAATAAGCTTTATATATCTGTGGAGGTAAAATATGGATAATAATGCAAAAAAACGTGCTGAAGAGCTTCTCGGAAAAATGACTTTAGAAGAGAAACTTTATCAGCTTTCAAGTGCGATGATATTTGACGTCAATGATCCCGATTATGAGAAAAAAAGAGATCATATGAACGGTAACTACAGAAATCCGGGTCATTTTATGCACAGAGGTCTTGAAAAACCCGCAACTCCCGAAGAGGTCGCAAAAAAGATCAATCGAGATGTTGAGTTGAGTATCGAAGCTCAGCCCAATAATATTCCCCCGATCGAACACGGTGAAGCTCTTCATTGCCCTCTTTGGGGTATGACTACCTCTTTCCCTCAGCCCATCAATATGGCATCGACTTTTAATGATGAACTTGTTTTAGAGATCGCTGATGCTATCGGTAAAGAGTGCAGAGCTGTTGGTGTAAGACAGGCTCTTTCTCCCGTTGTTAATATTGTTCGTGATGTTCGCTGGGGTAGATCCGTAGAAACTTTCGGTGAAGACGTTCTGTTAAGCTCCAACATGGGCGTTGCTATGTGTAAAGGTCTTGAACAAAACGGCGTAGTAGCTACCCCCAAGCACTTTGTTGACAACTATTCTTACGGCGGAAGAGACTCCAACTATTCCGACAGCTCCGAAAGAGTAATGCGAGAAGTTTATCTCAAACCGTTTGAAAAGTGCTTTAAAGAGGGCGGCGCTCAGTCAGTCATGGCTTCTTACAACAGCTGGGACGGCGTACCCACTTCCTGCAGCAAAAAGCTGTTGACTGATATTTTACGTGATGAATGGAATTTTGACGGCTTTGTTGTTTCCGACTACGGCGGAGTAGAAGGCGTTTGGGGTTCTCATCATATGGTAGACGAACGATTGAAAGCCTCTGCTGCTTGTCTTAAAGCAGGTCTTGATGCGAATATCCCCGGCAATGCATACAGCACGATGAAGGATGCTTACGATGCGGGATATATTACCGATGAAGATGTTGATAAAGCTGTTCTTCGTATTCTTACAGTTAAATTCAGAATCGGTCTTTTTGAAGAACCTTATGCCGATGCATCAAAAGCAAATGAAATAGTTCGCAGTGAAAAACATAAAAAGATCGCTCTTGATTCCGCAAGAGAATCCATAATTCTTCTGAAAAACGAAAATGTTCTTCCTCTTAAAAAGGATAAGCTGAAAAAGATCGCAGTCTTCGGTGCAAGCGCGAAAGAGTTCCCCGTAGGTAAAAACTATTCGGGCGCATTCGGTGTTGAATGGACAGCAGATGATGCAAAAACTCCGCTCCAGTACCTTACCGAATATCTCGACGGTTCTGCAGAGGTCGTTTTTGCTTCTGACAGTCAGATTGAAACCGTTGCGGCAGAGTGCGATGCCGCTATTTACTTTACAACGATCGTAGAAGGCGAGGGCATGGATCGTTCCGACCTCAGACTTCCTGCTTATACCGAAAAGGTTCAGGTTGATGATAATGCCATTATCGTTAACAAGATCGGTATCTCTGTTAAAACAAACCAAGAAGAAAGTGTTAAGAAGATGATTGCGGCAAATAAAAATTCCGTTGTAATTCTTCTTAACGGCAGTCCTATCGAAATGACTTCTTGGATCGACGATTGCAACGCGGTTCTCGAAGCTTGGTATCCCGGAGAACAGGGCTCTCAAGCAATTTGCGAGATCCTTTTCGGCGAATATTCTCCGAACGCTAAACTTCCCATCACTATTCCCAAGAGCGTCGGTCAGGTCCCGCTTTTCTATGCTTATAAACCCTCCGGTCGTGGTTACGGCTATAATGAAAATGACGGTAAACCTCTCTATCCGTTCGGCTATGGTTTGAGTTATACCGATTTTGAGATCAAAAATATAACTCATGAAGTTAATTCCGATAATTCCGTTAACGTAAAACTCGATATTTCCAATATCGGCGAATATGACGGCGCAGAAGTTCTTCAGATATACCTTTCCGGTAAGAACTGCGAAGTTGTAAGACCCATAAAAGAACTTAAAGCATATAAAAAAGTCAATGTCGAAAAAGGTAAGACTGTTGGAACTGAGATAGTCATTCCCGAAGAAGCATTCTTCTATTACGGTATCGATCTTGCATTCGATATCCATGACGGCGACTATTCAGTCCTTGTCGGCACTTCGTCCGAAAATATCATTGGTTCGTTTGAACTTAAAGTCAGAGACAAAAAAGTTCTTAACGCATAAAAAAATAAAGCTTTCAGGTTGTCCCCGAATAGAGTAGGGGACAACTTTTTTTCTTGACATTGGTAATCGGTCTATGGTATACTCATGTACGGTGATTTTTTATCACTCTAAAGGTGAACTTTTTGTGAAATACAGGAAAACGTGCAACAAATCATATCTGAAAAATCATCTTATAACAGAGAGAAATTCAGAGGTGAAAAATATGTATGATGTTCTTTCAAAAGAACGAGTGTATGTTCCAAAAAATATAGGTTCCGGAGAACGGTCAATGAATAAAAGAAAAGAAACAGTAGACGGATTGTTTTTGCAACACAATGCGTATATACTGAATATCTGCAGATCAAAAGGTCTTTCAGAGGAAGACGCAAAAGACGTCCTTTCCGAGACATTTTTGAGATTCTGGCAGAATATCGATGATCTTATCGATCTCGTACCGTTGCAACACAAAAAATGGCTTTACACAACCGCTGTCAACATAACCCACGAAAAAATAAGACAACACATAAATATTGAACCTGCTGATATCAGCGAGCTCGAAGCTACCGTTTCCGACGAAAATAACGGTATCGATGCCGCGATAGAAGAACAGGCTTTTGAGCATCTTTTAACTCAGATCGGCTCGGAATTATCTGATACCGAAAAGAAGACCCTTGATATGATCTTTGAACATGAAAGAGGTGTATCGTATGAAGAATTATCTGAAAAATACGGTATGCGCTCCGTCACTTTACGCTCAATGATCCACCGATTGCGCAAAAATGTAAAAACGATCATGGAAAAGCTGTCAACTCAGTGATCCGTATTATGCGCAACAATAAATTATCAAAGAAAGAGGTATTCTATCATGAGTATATCCGAAAATAAAACTCAAAAAATGATAACATGGTTATCGGATGCCGTAATGACCGAAATGGCAAAACCGTATACCGAAATAGATACAGAATTCGTTTATTCCTGTGAACAGCTTCTAGACACTCTTCTCGGCGAACGAAGACTCTCCGATAATGAGATCAACGATATGTTAAAAAATATAACACGTAATAATAAAAACAATCGCTCTGTCTCTGTCAAACGTAGAACAAAGTCCGTTTTCATTGCGCTTATCGCAGCGATAATTCTTCTTTTTTCATGTGTTACCATATACGCATTTACTCCGATCGGCGATTATATCAAAAAAACTGTTCTGTTTGCGGAGTCAACAACGACTTTCAGTATGAAAGTGCCGCTTGAAGTTACAGAATACGGAAATGTAACTTACGGATTTGAAGAAGAAATTAACATAGATGACCGTTTTAACTTCATAATGGAAACTGATAAGATCGTCCAAAGACTCGGTATCGAAAAACAGCTTAATATAAATGTATATACCGAAGAAACATATAATAATAGTTATATAGAAAACGGCGTCCTTAATACATTTTATCAAACTCTTCCGTCGTTGGATCATATTATAAACATTATTTTTGCCACATACGGAGATTTTTGCAATTACGGCATGGTTTACGGTTATGCAAATTATATTTATGATAATATTTACGGCCTTGAACAATCTTATCCCGAACCGTTAATTTCTGCTGACAATAAATATCTTGCTCTGAATTATCTGTGCTTTCATACTGATTTTGCTTCTGCGGAAGAAATTAAAATAAATCAGGAAATCGCAAATGCTTTTGTTTTAAATTATATCTCAAAACACGGCGAAGAATCATTTGTTGAGATACTGAAAAACAGCGGTAGTATAGAAAAAAGAGATACCGCAAATGCCGCATTGTCCGAATATTATGCCGAAAAAGGTGTTAATGTCAAGCTTACACGTAATCTTTACAAAGACGGCGGTCAAGCAAATCAGTATATCGTCCTTTCTGAATATGCAACCTTTGAAATTCCCGAAAATTGGGTTGACGGTATGAATTTCTTGGTTGCAGATAATTTCGGAGAAGATTATGATTATCCAAACCTTTATGACGGTTTTCTTAATAATGATTATACCAGAACAGAGAGATTTTTTGATGTAAATCTCGAACAGATGCGTCAGTATGAGGAACTTTTCTCTCTTGAACCTTACAGACGAAATGTTTTATTTACTTTTCAATCCTCAACATGTGGACAAGATAATTCAATGGCTCATAAGGGTAATGTTCTTATAATTAAAAGTTTGAATTCGGTTATTTCTCTTTATCTTTTTGATGTTGTCCGTTATGCCGGAGAATATCAGGAATGGAAGGCAGAAGGTTTTAGACATTACTATGCTTATCGTTATGATGAATACGGTAATGCTGTGCTTGAACACGATTGGTTATTTGGTACAGATCAAGGAAAGCTCTTTGTTCAAAAAACAGAGAGACCTATTGACTTCAAAAATGATATATATATGATATATAATATTAGGGTATATCAAAGATATATTGAAAGAGGAGCAATTAAACCTCAAGATTCAGTGTCTCATACTATTTCTTTTATAGACTACCTCGTAAACAGTTATGACGAACAAAAAGTAATTGAATACTTTACTGTAACAAACGATCTTAAAACTTTTACAGATAAAAAATTCCCCGAACTTATCGAAGGTTGGATAGATTATCTCGAAGAAACATGCTCCGTATACTTTGAGGAATGATATTAAAACTCAAAACTCATAAATGTCACAATTTTTATGAAAATTTCTGCTAAATACATCTTGCAAAAATCCCGAAAGTATGATATACTCATATCAGGAATAAATCATACTAATATAGGGTGTATTTCATATGTCTGAAATTGAACGAGAATCGGATAGATATATAAAAGATAAGTGGTATAAAAATATATGGTATCATTATAAGATACCTATCTGTTTGGTGCTCTTTTTTGCCGTTACACTTTTTTTCTTTGTATACAGTTCGGTAACAAAAGAAAAAATTGACCTTTATGTTATGTATATAACAGAAGACCCCGAAGTCTATACGGAAAAGATCAATGCTCTTGAGAAAACTCTTGCTCTTTATACGGAAGACAGAACAGATGACGGCGAGGTAATTGTTTTTGTTGATAATGTTTTTGTTGGTTCTGCTCACGAAGACGATGTTGTGTATCAAAACAAAGAGCGTATTATGACAGCTCTTCGTGCGGGTACATGTATGCTTATTCTTTGTGACGATGAAGGTCTTAAATATATGACAGAAGCTGAGGCATTCTGTGATCTTTCATCTGAGCTTCCAGACATGAACATTTCAGGAATGTATTATGTTTTGAACGATACTCCGTTTATGCAGAAAGATTCAATGCCTGAATGGAACAATGAGCTTTACGCTTCTTTGCGAGTTTACAAAGGAACTGTGGCGGAGCTTATCCCTTCAAGCCAAACTAATTTTGAACATGCTAAAAATACACTGAAAAATGTTATTTCCGATAATGTTATAAATATAGGTGACAGCAATGAATAAAATCGAAAGCTTTAAGATAAATCATCTTACTCTTCTTCCCGGTTTTTACGTTTCCCGTGTTGACGGAGATATAACCACTTACGATATGCGTTTCGTAAAACCGTATTCCGGCGAACTCATAACCCCTTCCGAAATGCATTCTCTCGAACATATGTTTGCAACCTACATAAGAAACTCCGAAATTTCAAAGGATGTCATTTATTTCGGTCCGATGGGTTGCCAGACAGGGTTTTATCTTCTTATCAGAAATGCCGAGTATCAGAATGTACTCAAGCATGTAAAAATCGCTCTCGAAGGTATTATCTCCCATGACGGTGAAATGTTCGGCAACTCGGAGATCGAATGCGGTAACTGCTATACGTTAAGCCTCGATGCCGCAAAAAATCTTTCAAAAAAATATCTCGATGTATTAAATAATTCAGAAAATACGGGTGTTTACAACAAATGATAGGTATAATTTGTGCGATGGATATTGAACTCAAGCAGATTCGTGAACTTGCTTGTGAATGTGAGAATATCAAAGTCGCTTCGTTTGAATTTGTAAAAGGTAAGATCTACGGTAGGGAAGTCGTAATGTGTGTCTGCGGTGTCGGCAAGGTTTTTGCGGCGCTTTGCGCTCACACTATGATAATGTCTTTCTCTCCCGAGATCATTATAAATGTCGGTGTTGCGGGAAATCTTTCCGATAAACTCAAAATAGGGGATATCGCTATTGCAGACAGTCTTGTTCAGCATGATATGGATACTTCGGCGCTCGGCGATCCCGTCGGACTTATTTCCGGCATCAATGTTATTAACTTTGAGTGTTCAAAGCCTGCTGTTGAAAAAATAAGTTCTATTTGCAACGATATCGGTATCAACAGTCTTGTAGGAACGATCGCAACGGGCGATAGATTCGTCGCATCTCAGGCAGAAAAACATCGCATCGTTTCTCTTTTTAACGGTATATCATGCGATATGGAAGGCGGCGCGATCGCACAGGCTTGTTATATAAACAATGTTCCCTTTGCCGCTATTCGTGCTCTTTCCGATGATGCAGACAGCGGTTCTCCTTCCGATTTCGGTGAATTCTGTAAAACATCTGCAAAGAATTCTGCGGAGGTCGTAAGACGTTTTATCGAGAA
>SVMP01000077.1 GCA_015067385.1 Oscillospiraceae bacterium
TTTCGATGACAAAACAAAGACCGACCTTGCTGTTCGCGCTATAAAAAAGAACACTGCAGAGCTCGGCGAACTTCCCGGCCTTCTGATGCGCGCGGCTGACGCGTTAAAGCTCGTTAAAGATATGCCCTCAACCGTTAGAATTAAACTTAAACAGAGAAATGTTACACTCACTTCCGGCAACGTTGTTGCTGAGATCAAGGGTGAAATTGATAACGAAAAAATGGCGTTTACAGCTCATTACGACAGCACACGTTATTCCAAAGGCGCATGGGATAACGCTTCGGGCTGTGCAAATCTGATGTCTCTTTATTCTTATTATATCAAGAACAGACCGATGAGAACCGTTCGTTTTATCTGGTGCGGAAGCGAAGAACTCGGGCTTCTGGGCAGCAAAGCGTACGTTAAAGCACACAAAGAAGAGCTTGACGAATTTGTTCTTGGCATGAACATCGACATGACCGGTACAATTATCGGCAACGATATTGCTTGCGTTTCGGGCGATGATGCAATCAAGGCATTTATGCAGTTCTGCGCCGCAGAGATAGCATTTCCCGTTTCTGTTTCAACAGGTGTTTTCCCCAGCGACTCTACACCGTTCGCACATGCAGGCGTGCCTTTCGTTATCTTCCAGCGCGGCGGTCAGGGCGGTATGCATTCGAGAAACGACGTAATAACAGCGCTTTCGGAAGAATCTTTGAGAAAAACAACGGAATATATCCGCTTCACTTCCGAACGTATGCTCAACTCTAAAAAATTCCCCGCACCCAGAAATATTCCGCAGAATATTAAAGAAGAACTGGATAGATATTGTAAATAATTAACCCGACTCGGTAGTTTTACGGCTACCGAGTTTATCTTTATCTTTATAAACAAAAAAAATGTTACATACAAATAATAATTTCATAATATTCAACTAAAGACATCTTGAATTTCAGCCCAATTTATGCTATGATATAATCAGACTAAATAAGGAGATGATCAAATGTTCCGCATTTATTTAACCGAAGCATTCAAAAATATCAAGGCAAATATAACGCTGTCTGTTATTATTGTTTTGCTCTTCACGTTTCTTATTCAGATCGTCAGCTATTCTTTTGCATGGGTGACGTATCATTTTTGGTCTGATGATCTCTATAATTCAGGAATGATCAACAACGAAGCATATATTGAATATTCTGTGTATTCTATCAGACAAAAATCAGGTTCGGAATATGACCCAAACGTCTTTATATCTGAAGTAAGAGGAATTAACCATGAGGATAATAGTAAGATAATAATTCCCTTAACCGAAGAAGAAATAGCATACAATGATTCGGTTATAGCATCATATAACAAACTGTCTGAACAGTTAGATAATATTGACGGATATATTTTTGCTGACAGAAAATGGGGGGTTTTTTTATTCGACAACGGAAGCGGATATGAGTTATCCGAACAGGCAAAAGGGCGTGCGATCAATTATGGTGATAATGAGTATAGTATTATGAATTATACAAACATCGGGTATACAATTGATGAAATACGTCAATTCTGCACCTATAACGTAGTATCTATGGACCTTGAAACCATACTCATGGAAGGCTTTACATATTGCGAGGGTGAAGGATTTACAGAAGAAAATCTCGATTTTGAATACCTGATAAAAGAAGACGGCACACTACCGACTATCCCTATCGTTATGGGCTATGATTTCAGAGAATATTTTGAAATTGGGGATGTACTCCTCAATCCTGATACCCAAAACGAGATTAATATGAGAAATGAAGGTCGTAGCGGACCGGGATTTCGCGATCAGCAATATGCCCGCTTTGTTGTAGTAGGTTTTCTTGAAGAAAGCACCACTTTGGAACACGGTCCCGGAGTAAGAAGCAGCGTTGACCAATATATAATAATTCCCCAGGTTCCAAATACTCAAAAATATTTTCCGAACGGTTATATAAAAAATCAAATACAGGATTTTTATCGAAAAATTCCCAATAAACTTGTTTATATCGAAAAAGAAAACGAGGTTCAGACGGTTGAAGCATTATCAAAAGCTTTCTCGGAAGATACAGTAGCCGGTCAGTACTTTTACCTTGACAAAAACACACAGGCAAACAAGGTTTATAAACAGATGTATAAAGACAGAATGATCAACTATGCGCTGATCGCAGGTTCAACGCTTATCTTCTGCTCTACAGTCATTATTTTAGTCATTATAAATAAATTCAAGAGAAATATTAAAGATATAGCAATACACCGTCTTGTCGGTGCAACGATTGGCGACAATATTAAATCATACATTCTCGAGTTTGCGATCTATCTTTTATGCGCAGATATCCTATCGCATTATGTTTATATAATCTATGCTTTTGATCGAACATCTGGCGTCCTTAGCGGTTTTTGGATGAGTATGATGATCGGAGGGGTTCGGGTTAGGATGATGTATCCGCTTATGATAGCAATAAACATTTTGATTCTTCTGATCGTCGGTCTTGTTGCATATATTTGTTCTTCAAAAATCGACACAGCATCGATCATTAAAGGTAAGGAATAAGGAGGAACGGTTATGAAAAAAATAAATATAAACGGCTTTATTATAGGCATAGCGTTCTTTCTTGCATCGTTTTTTGTCGTAATATTCGTTAATCAGCTCGATATGAATCAAACGAATAACAGAAACTTTGATATGTTCAACGGCCCTGAATCAAAGAAATTCAAGGTTACATGCACAGACACATTTTTACTTTCCCCTTGGGATTACGGCAATGATTTTGTAATGTACAATATTATCCACGAGTCAAACTACACCTATGACAGTGACTGGGTACGTGTTGTTTACGGAAAAGGTGAATTTCCAACCCCTCAAATGAGAACAGGCCAATTTTTCACCGAAGATCAGATGCGTTCTTCCGAACCGCTTTGTGTTATAGGAACGAACGTAAGCGAAAGAAGCACCGAAACGATTGACGGCGAAGATTATTTCACTTTTGAAGGCGTTCGTTACCGTGTTATCGGGCATATGGGAACAAACAAAACAACAGACCTTGATGTTATGGTAATGCTAAACTGGGGCGGATATTTTGCATCTAAAAAAGTTTGTTCGGGAACATATCTTATCGACTCTGACAGCAATTCCGCAATAGAATCGGCATTTTCAAAGGCAAAAGAAGATGTTGAAGAAAGCGGATCGGGATTTTTACCGCTTGTTTATAAATCAACCATACGCTCTTTTGATGATTACAGTAAAATGTTTTATCCTATAGCAATGGTCGTTTTGTTATTAAGCATAGTCGTTATAAGCATTTTTTACGTTGATAGTATTTCGTATCAGATTGCAGTCAAAAAACTTGTGGGTATCTCAATGCCAATACTGTTTTTTGAAATCGTACTTAAATTTATTAAATATGCATTCACAGGACTTGTTCTTGCATTGGGTTCAATGATCGCATTATCGTTCAACGAAGCATACGCAAGCAGCGAGATAGGATATTTTACAGTTATAACACCATTGACAGTTGTTTTCGCAGCGATTGTAACGGTTGTTCTTGCAGTCGTTCTTTCCATTGTCCCCATTATCGCAATTTATAAAATTGATACAAGTGAAAAGTTAAAGTAATACATAAACAGAACTCCGAGATAAACTCGGAGTTCTTGATCTTTTATTGAATTACGGGGGCAGTGTCGAAGCCGTCGGTCCATTCGCCGAAGAGTTCGATAGGTTTATCGGAGAAGAAGGCGGGCAGGTAAAAATCGAAGTTCATGGAGAGGTTCATATTGGGAAGATCTTCTTTTTTTGCCCAAAACACCCTACCCTCGTCCGTGCCCTCGCTGAGTGTGCCCGAAAACTCTGTAGCGCGGAAGAGGTATTCAACATAGCGGTCGGGAGAATCTTTTTTCGCCCAGTTAACGATGCCGCAGAGCACGGGATTTTTGATATCAAGCCCTGTTTCCTCTTTGATCTCACGGATAGCGCAGGCTGTAAAGCTTTCGCCTGTTTCGATATGACCGCCGGGAAAACAAATGCCCAGATATTTTTTCAGACGGTCGATAACGACAACTTCGCCTGTTTTCTCGTTTTCTACCATTATCATGGTTGTTAATTCATTCATAATTATTCCTTTGCTCCGTAAAGTTCGATAAATTCTTCAAAGCAGATGCCCTCGGACATAATAAATTCGGCGTATTCCCGACCGACATAACGGTAATGCCAGGGTTCAAAGATTATCTTTGTTATATCGGTTTTATCTTTGGGATAACGAAGGATAAAGCCGTATTTGGCGGCATTTTCTTTAAGCCATTTTGCGGCATCTGTATTTTCATAACCTGCGTTAAGTCGTTGATATGATGGGGTTACGATATCAAGGGCAAGCCCTGTATGGTGTTCACTTGTACCAGGAACTGCAACGATAGTCGCAGCTTTTATTTTTGCATCCTCTTCAGAGTAGCCTTCAGCGATAAGATCGTTAATTTTATTGTTAAACAACCTTGTCTGAAGTTCAACATCACGAATCGACGAGCAGATCTGAAGCTCTATCCCCTCTTCTTTTGCATCGGCGATCATCTGTTTTGCAAACGGTGCGGCACGGCTGTCAAGGTAATAATTGCCCTGCACCTGTTCTTTTTCGAAGGAATGATCTTCGGGCAAAAAATTATCGGGGTTGACAAGAATGAGGTTCCAGAGTGTTGTATCAACAGTCATTTTTTCTTCGGAAGCGACATTCTCGGGTTCTTCCTGAACGATAGGTTGTTCGGTTTGTTCATTCTGCTGCTCCGAGGATTCTGTCTGATTCGGTAAAATCGGAGCATTTTCTAAAATTTCGGGATCGTCTTGAATTTCGGCGGTATTGTTTTCCTGAATTTGATCATCCCGATCCGATTCATTTTGAGCCGATGGGGATGTTAAAACGAAAACGATCAAAACAAGGCCGACAAAAATCAGAACAAGTCCCAAAGCAAGTCCGCTGTTTTGTTTTTTTCTCATAAGTAAAGTCCTATCATATGTGTATTGGGAAATATATTATAACACAGACGGTTTTATTTGTCAATAAATTCAGAATAAATCGTAATATTGAACAATATAATTTACAGGGTGATACTTTTGAAAAAACAAGGGGATAAAAAAGTCGAATTCAAAGGACTTCAAATAGAATTTTATTCAAACAGCCAAGTTACCTTCGAAAATCCGAACAATGTTGAAATACTTGAATACAACACAGAAACGGTTCGGATAGGAAGCGAAAAGAACAGAGTAAGGATATACGGAAAGATGCTGGATATTGGATACATATCTCCTCGACGTGTGATGGTCAGAGGAGAATTAACTTCATTGGAGTTTGAATAATATGAATATTTTCGAATGGCTAACGGGGTATTGTACCGTTGAAATAAGAAGTTGGTACTGCGAACGAATAATCACGGCAGTAACAAAGGCAGGAATTGCGATATGGAACATTCAACGTATCGATGAAAAAACAATGCATATAAGAATAGGACTTTATGAAGATAAAGAGCTTATAGGCATCGTTGAATCCGAAAAAGAGAAACTAAGTCCTGATACGGAAATAAAAATTCTTGAAAAGGAAGGATTTATCCCGTGGTTATTTCAACACAAGATGAGATCGGGATTTGTTGCGGGAGCAATTTTATGTTTAACTGCAATTATATTGATGTTTTCTATTATTTGGTCCATTGATACAAAAGGACTTCAAGCAATTTCACCGATAGATTTTTCGAACGCACTTGAAAAGAACGGATTGTATGTCGGAGCTTTATCCGGCGGACACGATTTTGATGAAATACGTTTATCTTTAATGAGAGAGTTTAGCAATATAGCATATGTAACATTTAACATAAACGGAAGCAGACTTGAAATAGATGTAGAAGAAAGTACGATGCCGCCGGAAACCGTTGATAACCTTGAGTACAGAAACATAGTAGCGAAAGAAGACGGTGTATTGATACTGGCAGAAGCATATGAAGGGAAAATAAATGTAAAAGTAGGGCAAGCGGTTGAAAAAGGTGACCTTTTAGTAAGCGGGATTTTTCCGAGCAAAGAAATCGGATACAGACCGGTAAGAGCTTCTGCGAAAATGTTGGCATATACCAAAAGAACATATGAATCGTTTACTCCGTACACTGTTACCGAATACGTTCATACAAAAGAATCGTGCAACAAATATGAAATATCTGTCTTCAATATAAAGATCCCCCTGCCCTTTCTCGGAAATCATTCATATGAATTTTTTGATACAAATGAGGAAACGGTTCATTTAACAGCCGGAGAAGATGTTTTGCCCGTAAGCATAAAAGTATCGAACATCACAAAACTTGAAGCAAAAACACATACTTTAACAAAGAAAGAAGCAGAAGAGAAGCTCTTGGCAGAAATCAACGAAAGAATGAGACCGGACATCAACGGACTCGAGGTAACAGACAAAACTGTAACATTCAGCGAAACAGAGCTCGGTCTTTATTGCAGAGTTGATTGTACGGTAATAGACGACATTGCATTCCCTCAACCGATATATACCGAATTTATAGAAAGATTACCGACACAAAAAGAATAAAAAGGGGCTTGACAACAAAGGGGAAATGTGGTATAATTATAAGGCTTGATAAAAGAGTAATATTTTATCCCCTTTTATCGTCAAATTAATATGCGGGCATGGCGGAATTGGCAGACGCGCCAGATTCAGGTAGCGTTACCTTAGTGAAAGCCTTAACGACTTGTTACAAGTCCCGCCTCGGAGACCTCACTCCGTGTAAAAGTTAAAGGATAAAACGTAATAGATAGAGTGACCTCTTCTCTATTCACTCTTCCCTATTACTTCATATGCGGGTATGGCGGAATTGGCAGACGCGCTAGATTCAGGTTCTAGTTGAGGTTCCTTAGTGCAGGTTCAAGTCCTGTTACCCGCACCAAGTCTTAATAGCTTGAACCTCTTTACCGTTGGTAAGATGTTCGGGCTATTTTGCTTTATGTCGGAGTATGAAAACTTTGATGGTTAAATACATGAGCAAAGCCGCAGGCGAATTTTCGTCTGCGGCTTTGTGATTTAGGGTATCCCTTAGTTTTTATGTTAACAAATTAGGCTCATTCGGTAGTTTCCTTATCTGTGGCGTTATGTACGCCGTCATTCTTGCGTGCTTTCCATTCAGCATAATCACGCCTTTCTTCTTCTGAGGCAAGATACTCCTGCATAATCGGCAGCAGTATTCGTGCCAAAGATTCCATTTCATATTCGGGGATACCTAAATCATTGCGAGGGATTTTCTTCTTTCTCGGCATGATATAGATTGGTGTATGCTTACCATAGACGAAAGCTTTTGAATGATCTGATTACTTTTCGTTTTTGAAATAAATCTTGAAGACTAAACTGCATCGACGAGCATTTTTAGTTCCGCAAGTTCAAATGGTCTTTGACCGATATTATATCTGTTTTGAGTACTTTTTATTTCAATAATATCGCAGCCGAAATCTAACAGATGTTCTATATCCGAAGATATGATCCTTCTGTTTGCTTCTATGCCGACAGATTGAAGATATAGAAGAATATCCGATATCGTGGCATGATGATCATCGTCTGTATTCTCATAAAGAAACTTCATCACATGCAAGATTCTTATAGGGGTCGTTTTAGGCATAACGTTAAATCTTTCTATTTGTATTTTGCCCTATATTATATCTTGTTGTGATGAAGTTGTAATGTCAAGAAAGAGACTTTTGGGTGAAATGTTTCACTTAATATTATTTTATTGAATAATATTGTTGTAAATATAATTTTTCAACTATTATGATTAACGGAGTCACGCCAAGAGTGTTTGGGCGATATAGGAGTTGTTGTTCTTTCTGTTTCAAGAAGTTCAGAGGAGTCGGTTTCAATTTTCGTTGTATCCCTGATAAATGTTGCATATTTGTTTCCGCTACAAGCTCCCAAAAACATTACAGAAATCAGTATCGGTGTATCAATAAAGAGAGCAATATATATTGAAAAAACTTCCGGTATATTCAATTTATCAAAAATCAAATTCGACGGAAAAACAAAATAGTAATTAAGTATTAAAGGAATAAAGTTTATAACTGGAATTTGTATTAACAATAAAACAAATGTCAGGATTAATATTGAACTCATTAAAACACTTGTTAAATATTTCTTTGTTATCAAATTTCTTTGCCAAGCCTAAAGTATACCCTTCGGTTTTGGACATTTTCAAAAAAAATACCATTGTGGCTAAAAACAATATGCCATAATCTACCATAAAACCCAATAAGGTAGACATATAGAAAACCACTATGTATCTACCTTGTTTTAATGGTATAATAAAAGAAAGAGGGTGATGAAAATGAAAAAAATAAACGAAAAGAGAATGGATAAACGAAGATAAACTGAAAATAAATAAAAGGCAAGAGAACTCGGGAAAATATATGATGCAGATTACAGTATGAGCAGTCGTTGGATTCGAGAATACACAACTAAAGGAGAATAAGCCTTTAAAAAAAGGGACAACAGATATGCGGCATTACATACAAGTAAAAGTTATCTAAAACAGAATGCGTAAGGTTAGAGATTGCAAAATTGCAAATAGAAAACGAAAGATAAAAAAGGGAACATCGTGAAAGGAGTGGCTGCAAACAAGGAGTTTGTTACCATAAAAGAAGTGAATGCGAAATAACACACCGTTTGAGAGACAAATACAGTATAAAGTTTCCTTGTGAGCTTATGTCGGTTAATAAATCGGAATATCACAAATTGGAAACTCGTAAGGATCTCCCCTATCGTTATGAAAGAGACAGGATACTGCTTCCAAAACTATTATTGGAAGAACATAAAAAGCATAAATCCAAGGGATATCATTATTTAGCAAACGCAATAAGAAGAAATACCGGTTGTTTTTTTTCAGATAATCTTGTATAAATGCTGTAATACGAAGGAATACGTCCAAAAACCGGAAGAAGATATAGATCAAATAAGGGAGAAGAGAGCGTTAAGTTCCAAATAAGATTAAAGAAAAATGGAACGCGACTAAGCCGCTTGAAATTGTTGTGTTGGATATGACGTGCATATTCCATAAGGGTATTTGATTGGAATAGACATATATCTTGGACATATACAAAAATGAAATAATTGCAAGTTCGGTAACAAGGGCACAAAATATTAATATTACGTATTATAACTGTTTGAAAACACTTGTAGAAAGAGTAAATGAGCAACCGTACCCAGTATTTTGCACACCGACCAAGGTAGCGTTTACTCCTCAACAGGCTTCTATTTAGCCCATAAAGATTATACCACGATTGAGCGTTCCATGTCAAGAGTCGGAAAGCCAACAGATAACCTAATTATCGAATCGATTAATGGATGAATAAAAGAAATGTTAAAACATGATTTTGATTTTTAAAACATCAAGTTTTTCAGAAATTCATTGAAAATTACGTGTATTATTTCAGCAACGAACGGATTTCATGCAAGTTTAATTTCAAAACCCATGTCCAATTCAGAATTAAATAAGGGGTTGAATAATTTGTGTTTTTGTGTCTACTTTCTATTGACAAGTTCATACTACTAGTGGTTTTCGTTAGACAATAAACGTAACCCTATTGATTTGTTTCTCAATAGGGTTATATAAATATTATGCAGTTTGATAATACTTCGCTTGACTCTTAAAGAGCTCGGCATAGACACCATCCTGTGTCATCAGCTCACGGTGTGTGCCTTCTTCTACGATCTGACCGTCCCGAAGCAGATAAATGTGATCACACTCAAGAATGTTTGAAAGACGGT
>SVMP01000078.1 GCA_015067385.1 Oscillospiraceae bacterium
GATACCTTTACAACCGTTGTTCGAAATTCGTATGGGATACTGTTTTCTAAAAGAAACGAAACGCTTTTTTCGACAGACGATGTATCATAATCCTTCAAGCCGACTGCTTTTCCGTAATTTCTTCGGGAATTTTTAATATCCATTGCGACATAATCAACAATGCCGCTTTTAACAATATTTTCAAGACGTTCCGGGAAAGAACCGTTTGTATCGAGTTTAACGGCAAATCCCTCATTTTTTATCTTGCGGATAAAATCCTCTGTATCCTTACTGCAAAGAGGTTCGCCGCCGGTTATACATACCCCGTCAAGTATTCCCTTACGTTTTTTTAAAAAGGAAAAGAACGACTCTTCGGATATTTCTTCGGGAAAGCTTTCCGATGTTAAAAGAGCCGAATTATGACAAAACGGGCAACGGAAATTACATCCTCCGAGAAAGACCGTACACGCAACTCTGCCGGGGAAATCAAGCAATGTTGTTTTTTGAAGTCCGTATAATTTCATATATATAATATTCCTGATCTTTTTTTGGGAATATTATATCACAAAAAAAGTCTCATGTCAATCAAAACATGAAGAGATCAAAGCGTCCGCAAAGATCAGAGCAGCACGTTCAGCCTCGGAAAGCGTATTACCGCACGTTCCGACTTCAACAAGGATTGCTCCCGTTGAGAGATGCTGATTATACCTTGTTGCCCGAAGCATGATCGGTCTGAGAATATCGCCGTCTATTTCATTTATTTCGGAACACAAAGCGAGAGCGAAAGAAAGGTTTTCATTCCAAAGAGGAACCTGCGCCCCCTTTTTTCCCGAGCCAAGAAGGATCATCAGCTGTGCGGCTGCACCTTTTTCTGTTTGAACGACAGGACGAAGCTTTGTCCCCTCCGAATCAATAACAGTATCTCTGTGAATATCAAGAACGATCGAAATTGACGGATTTTCCTCCAATATTTTCTCAACAGCGGAGCAGGAGCGGTCATATGCATCGGAATATCCCGAAGCATCAAACATCTCGGTAATATGAATCACCTCTACGCCGTTATTCTCAAGAACTTGGGCGATAACAGAACCGATCCTGACAACATTTTCCGAAATATCCGTACTGTTAGGCGAATAAACATCATTTCCGTAAAAAGAATAGCCGGGATTATATGCCTCTGTTCCGTGAGTATGATAAATAAGGACCTGAGGTTCTTTTAGTTCTTTTACAAGCTTTATCGGTACAGGTACACATTCTATATCTTTCCCTGATTCGTTATTTATGTATATCTCACCGATCTTTTCAAACCCCTGAGCAGGATTAAGCACTGTTTTAACAACCGGCAAAGCCCCGTCGGGAATTTCCGCCATTGCAAATGCCGCCTCTTCCTTTTCAAGATATTCGAGATGTGAATCATCATAAAAACCGCTCGGAGATTTGTCCGAAGAAACAACATCCTCTTTGTTACCTCGGACAAAAAATACCGACGGGAGAGAGTACGGAGAAAAAACCTTTCCGAAACTGCTCAAAGCCCCCGAAGATGAAACCGTATCGACAGAACACAGCAACTGTTCGGAGGATATAAAAGACAATGTCGGATCGGTTGCAGTACCGACAGTAAGTACAGCAAAAGCCAAAAGAAAGATAGCCGAAACGACAGCATACCGTTCGACATGTCCGCAATCACTGTTTTTATATCTGAACTGCCTCATACAAATACCTCCCCGAAATTGTCTACGTGGAAAGTATATGCATTAAACTTTAAAATATACAACAAATCGGGCGGAAAATTCCGCCCGACAGTAATTGCAGTAAATATTGATCAACCAAGGAGTCCTTCTATAACGGGAACGAGCTGCTCGGTAGCTTCTTTCGGTGTTTTTACGCCGTCTATGACTGCGCCGAAAAGATCGTCAATCGTAAGGTTTGTCTTTGTTGTAAGAACAGAAAAATCCGTCTTTGCATTTTTGATCATTTTCAAATAAAACTCAAAATCCTCTTCATGAAAAAAGAAATTGCGTTCGATATAGTCTTTCCATCCATCTGTATCTTCGTCCTCGAGAGGTTCGAACATTGCGTTAAGTATTTTACCGACAATACCTATATCAACCGTGTTTGAAAGAGCGAGGAACTGATCGTACTGACTGTAATATGCAGTTGTTTCTCCGGTAAAATCGGGACCTTTCGGGAACTCTATCCAACGGAAATCATCCTCAAATGTATACAAGGGATACATTTCGCTTTCAGAAAAGCCGACAGATGTATCTGCAACAAAAAATGCCGTGTAGAAATTGACAAACGCTTCCACATCGGGAACTTTTGATGCACTTCCGTTTATTTCATAGCAAACCTTTTCGTCACGTACAAGCTCGCCGAGCCATTCGAGAGCATCTATGGTATTCCAGTCCATATATCCGCATTTGTAGCCCTTTAAGTCATCGGGGACAAGTCTCTGACCGCTGTTGGAGTTTATAACGGCATGGATCATCTCAGGATACTCTGCAGAAGGCTTAACAAAGGCATACGTACCCTGTCTGTCGGCGATATGATTTGTAACACCGATAGATATCTGCTTAAAATGCTCCCAATCCCATTCGCCGTTTTCATAAAGCTCTGCCGGTGAAGGCATCACATTTTCCGCAAGGATATTGGAATTATAATAAAGAACGCCCGAAACGCTCGGCAACGGTGCGGACCAATATATATTTCTGAATCCGTATGTTTCGCCGTCTCTGAACGTCATCATGTCTTTCTGACCATCAAAACCCCATTTTTCATCGGTTATATCAAACTCTTCGAGATTTTGAGCATATGTAAGATAACCGCCCTTATACATTTCATAGATATTGCCTGCGGAAAGCTGAAATATATCGGCATAGTTTCTTGCGGCGGCAGTCGAAGCCATCATCGTGGAGGTTATGCTGCCGTCTTTTACCTGCTGAGCTTCTACGGTGCAGTCAAAAAGTTCTTCTATCTCTTCATAACGTGCGATCATAGCCTCAGAACGCATCGATGAAACAGACGAATGAGGGTCAAGGGTCAAGGACTCTGATGCCTCGGTCTTTATTCTGAACACACCCGAAAAAGTACCTGCTTTTGTTTCGACCTTATCTGTATAACTGTCATTCGGATGATATCCTTCGGAAGACTGTACAGAACACGCAGAAGTAAGGATTGCCAAAACTAAAACACAGAAAAAGAATTTTACAAACATCCTATGTTTCATTTTAATGTAACCAGACCTTTCTATTAGATCAATTTTTATGTTTTTTTGAAATCTTTTTTTGAACGAGTTCACATAAGAACAATGTGAGTATACCGACTGTTATTCCGAAAACAGAACCGACGACAACGTCCGAAAGATAATGAACACAAAGCCATATGCGTGAAAATGCGACTGCTGCGGCAAGAAAAACGGATAAAAAGGCAAATAAAGGCTTTCGCTTGCCGTAAAACCAAACCATAACAGCCGCAAACGAGAAAGCTGTTGAAGAATGAGCGGATGGGAAAGACGAACCGAGAGGAGGTGAAACGATTATTTCGAGCCCAAGCTCCATGAACGGTCTTGTCCGATCAAAAATATCTTTTAATATATGGCAGAAAACAACGCTCAAAAGAAGAGAAACAATAATCACCGCAGCTTGTTTTCTGTCTCCTTTAAAAGCCCACAGACATACGGCGATCAGAATATAGATTGCACCAAGTTCCGCTATCGTTGAAAAAAACACCATTAAATAATCAATAAACGGTATATCCAACGCCCCGAAAAACAGAGCGACGGATCGGTCGATACTTTGTAAGAAATCCACGAACTTCTCCCGAAATTTCAATTCCGCACTTGAAATGCGGTAAATTATGTGTTATAATTAAGAAAATGTATCCTAATTTACCAAGAAAGGTACGCTTTCTTTTTACGAAAGCTCGAAATTTAAAATGAAAAATACGTTCAAATGTTCCCTTTATATCTTAGCAAGAATAGTTCTCGTATGTATGCTATCATTTATGGCTTTACCCATGTCAAGCATGGCACCCGATATTTTAAACCCTATCCTTGCAATTCTTTACACCTTTATGCTCATCTACTTTTTCGTGCTTACGATGTGGTACGAGGGCGGAAAAGATGCAAACAGAGTTGAGACGGGAGTCATGAAGCCCATGCCATACAAAGGTTATCTTTCGGCATTTATCGTAACCATACCCCTTATGATAAACAGCTATGCAATGTACGCCATAGGTCCCGAAGTAAAGAACATCTTCGTAAGCATTTTAAGAATAATCAAGGTTGTTGTTTCATTCTCAACATCTTACGCTATAACACTTTTCACAACGACCTCCGAATCAGATATCCTCGAAGGCGCTCCCACACGTGCAGGAGACGCACTTACAGCGGTTATAGTGTTCTGTGTAATATATCTGATTGCTTCTGTTTGCGCCGGTATAGGATACACGTTCGGCTACAAAAAGATAGAGGTCATAAATCCTCTGAAAAAAATGATAATGGGGCTTTTTACTAAATAATCATCAAAAATTAAATCGTTACGGAGACTTTGTTATGGAGTCTCCGTATTTTTTCTGTACAAAATCAATTGAAAACAATGATCGTAACAGCAATTTTACCGTTAACGGTTTCTGTTTTCTTAACATAATAAGATGTAGGGGAAAATTCTTCGTAACGGCGAACGTCTCTTCTGTCGATAAAGCCCACATAGTCGGGACCGGAGGTTACAACATGCATATCCCTTTCAGGCGCATATTCTATATCGAGCTTAACGCCCTCTGCAAGATAACCTTTAACATCGTTTTCGGGTTCGCCTGCAAGAACGAACTCCATACGTTCTCTGTCGCTGTCAATATCTTTTTCATACTGACCGGAATCAACCATAACAATAAGTTTTTTCAACGCCCATACAAGGAAATAACAAATACCTACAGGGAAAAATATGCAGAGAAGGATCTTAAAAGTCAGATCCTTTTTATTGATTTCTTTTTTCATATAATACAACCCTTTTAAATAATTTCTCGATCAGCCGATCTTGCTTTTAAGAAAGTCTACGGCAAGCTTGATATCTGCTGCGGGATCTTCGCCGACTTCACGTTCGATAGTAAGGAATCCGTCATAACCTATATCTTTAAGAGCAGCAAGATAACGGTCAAAATCAACTTTACCCTGACCGAGAGGAACTTCACTGAAATATTCCCAGATTCTCAGATCGCCTATACCGCCGTCAGCAAAGAAACCGTAAACCTCGTGACGGTCGCTTTCTTTTAACTTTATACCGTCTTTTGCATGAGTGTGAATTATATAATCTTTAAGAGTATATACCGCTTCAACAGGGTCATCACCTGTTACCATAACAAGATTGGCGGGGTCAAGATTTACCTTAACGCCGCGTGCGGAAAGTCCATCGAGAAATTCTTTAAGCATTGCTGCTTTTTCGGGACCGGTCTCAACGGCAAAAGATGCGCCGACAGAATCCGCATATTCAGCAAGCTCATTACAAGCAGCCTGCATGATATTATATGTATCGTTTTTTGTATCGGGAACAACACCGATATGAGTTGTTACGACCTTCGATCCGAGTTCGAGCGCAAGATCAACGATTCTCTTGGAACGTTCGATCTTTATTTTGTTTTCCTCGGTTCTCTCAAAACCGTGGCCGCCAAGGTCTCCGCAAAGAGCCGAAACACAGAGACCGTTGCTGAAAATAATATCACGCTTTTCCGCAATAAGCGACGGAGTAAGCTTCTCGGGAGACATCTCACCCTCCGTAGCATATATCTGAACACCCTGAGCTCCGAGTTCACGTGCCTTTTCTATGCTTTCACGAAAGCCGAGCTTCAATGAGTCAGCCATAATACCTATTTTAAACATATTTATCCTCCTGACAATTAAAAACATATTCTTTTTTTACATTATACATTAAATTACATCAAAAATCAAGAGGGATTCAACTCAACAGAGCAATTTTTTTTGTCGAAAAAATATCACAAATACCCTATTGCAAAAACTGAAACTTTGTGCTATAATATATACCGCACCAAACAAGTGCATATGGTGGATATAGTTCAGCTGGTTAGAATGCCAGATTGTGGCTCTGGAGGTCGTGGGTTCGAATCTCATTATCCACCCCAGAAAAGAGTGTTTGTCGAAAGACAGACACTCTTTTGTTTTATTCAGCAGATTGCCATACGAAAGTATTATATTATAATATTTTAATACCAATATATACGCAATTTCCATGTTTGAGTGATATAATATTTATATAAAAACAAAAAATTATAAAAGGAGAAATATCATGTCTCTTATTCAAGCTATAAAAATGCAGAGTCCGGAAACAATTCCCGTAGCAGTCGGAATGCTTCCTGCTATGTGGCTCAAATACGGAGCAGAACTTCAGCGTATCGTTGATGAGTATCCGCAGTTTTTCAACGGAAGAAAAGTTGACTACGAACACCCCGAAAACATTGTCGGCGGAACATACCGTGCAGGCGAACACGTTGACGAATGGGGTTGCGTATGGAGTAATATCGATCACGGTATGGAAGCGTATGTTACCGGTCATCCCATAAAATCCGAAGAAGACGTTTTCGCACTCAAGATCCCCGAAAACAGAGATGGCAGACTCCCCCACGGTTTCATGTATCTCCGTCTTCTCGACCTTTGCGGTTTTGAACTCGCAATGGAAATGTTTGCAGAAGAAGATGAAGCTATCGACACCCTCATTTCGAAGGTTCTTGAGTATAACTGCTATCAGATAGAAGCAATAATGCCCAAAATCGGAGAACTTGTTTACTTCGGTGACGACCTTGGTATGCAGACAGGTCTTGCAATCGGTGCGGAACGCTGGAGAAAATACCTCAAACCCTGCTACAAGAAAATGTACGGCATGATAAAAGAAAAGAAACCCGATACACTTATCTATATGCATACAGACGGCTGTATCCATGAAATCATGCCCGACATTATAGAATGCGGTGCAGACATAATCAATCCCCAGTTCAGAGCAAACGGACTTGACAATCTCGTAAGAGTTTGCAGAAAAGAACAGATCATCCCCATAAACCTCGACCTCGACCGTCAGCTTTTCCCCTTTGCTACTCGTTCAGAACTTTTCGACCATGTAGGCGAAGCTGTTGAATCCCTTTATCTTAAAGAAGGCGGCCTTGGCCTCAACATCGAACTCAACTACGAAGTTCCCCTCGATAACGTCGTTGCAATTCTCGATGCTGCTGAAAAATACAGACATTATAAAGGTTAAGATACCTTAATACAAATAGTAAATCCCCATTTTCATTATGAAAATGGGGATATTTTTATACTAAAATCAATCTTTAATTTCGTTTTCTATCCTCTTGATAAGACTGTCGAATCTCGGATCACCGTTCAACGTCTTATAAAAAATGTCGTTTTCATCTAAAAGTGTGATATTTAATAATTCCGGGAGCATTTTTACTGCATGAACATCAGTCGTAAGATCTTTTAGTGAGTCCGTAAAAGTTGAAGTATACCGATATTCTCCGTCTTTGCGAAGTTTATCGAGATAAATATCAAACTGTTTAGCATGTTCAGCTGCTTTTTCGAGGGAGCAAAGAGCTTCATCGATACGGTTTTGCTGCATCAAAACCATTGCATAATTAACATATAAACTTTCAAATGATGAATTGTAAAATCCGTAGTTGCCGTCATCAAAAACAAAATAATAAAGATCAATAAGTTTTTCTAACGCTTTTGCTACTAACACCGAATCTTTCGTTTGATAAGATAAAAGACCGCGAACATCGGCGAGACCGCGAATCAATAATGATTGACCGTAAACTCTTGCTTCATCATCTACACCGCCAAATGCAGCATATAAATTACGAGCTTTGCAATTTGGACAATATTCAGCAAGCTGATATATTCTTTCCTTCTCGCCTAAATCTCCATATAAATGAATCAATATTTCCCGACACTCATTACGGATCTTATCGTCAACAGATGTGGCAAGAAGCTCCTCCATGATTTTTGCAGGCTCTTCCCAGCCTTCGTGAGCTCTGTATTTATCAAAATCATGAATCCATTTACCGTCGACAAAAGAATAACGATCAAAATCGTCCGCACACCACTTATACCACAGCGCCGTAGCAAGACGAACAAGCAGTTTTTCGTCAGCAGGATATTCTGCAAGCGCTTGACGCATGATGTTGACACGGTCATCCACAGGAGCCCAGTTTCTGTACATATCGTCATATTTATCACAGTATTCCTGAATTTTTCTTTCCTTTTCAGCTTTGTCATGCCCGAAAAGTTCGTCGATCGTGACGTTAAAAAAATTTGCGATCGGGGCAATATACTCGATATCGGGATATCCTGTTTCATTCTCCCATTTGGAGATCGCCTGGCTTGTCACGCCGAGTGCCTCCGCAAGCCTATCTTGAGTTACCTCATCACGCTTACGCAATGCTTTAATACGTTTTCCTATTTTGACGTTCATTATAGACACCTCACATTAATTACTTCACCGGTGTGACTATATTATAGCATACATAAGAAACAATATCAATTACCAATCAGTTGTTGTGATATCATCGGCTCGTTGAGTTTAACTTTGATATGTGCTTTAAAGCAAAAAGCTCCGCATACTTTCGCATACAGAGCTTCAAAGATCCTTGGATTGTTTAAACATCAGCTATGAAATGTTCAATCCTTTTATCTGTTCGACGATAGATATACTCATCATCGCCGCAACCTTGCAGTACGATCTCGTCATCATTATACCGTTTAACGCACCACATGAGGCCTTTATCGGTTTCAAGACACTTTCCCAACTCGCATTGTTCGGTCGGTATCTTTATTTCTTTTGATTCAAACGAAAAATCACAGTAAAAGCCGCAAAAATTATCGGTGTTATCTTTATAATTGCGAATTCTGAAAAACTGTCCTCCGCTAAACAGACCAAGATCAAAAACAGTATTATAAGATGCACCGCAATAAATATCAACATCTTTTGGTTTAATAAAAAATACATATTCTGTTTTACCTGTACATAGATAAAAGTTTAACAGATCAGCGTTAGCCTGATAATTGTCCGACATTCGCCACGATGTCAGACACTTTGGTATGCCTGCCTCCTTAACTGTCGGCAAAGATGTTCCACTATGATCAATAATAAACGATTCTGATTTTCTCATTGAATTTTTAACATTCGGATCATATGCACCGCCAAGTCGAGGCGCCAATCTCTCGCTGTTTGAAATTGCCGTGTGCGGATCGCTGTTCTCAAGGAAGTAAGCATACTCAATTTTCTCATCAAGCTGATCTCTTTCGCAGATCGCAACAAGACGTTTCTTGTTTTCATAGCCTTGATAAAGCTTTGCACCTAAGATATTTTTATCGGAAGAGCAATAAAACATAAGTGCAAACTTTTCGGTTTCGACAATTTCACAGTTAGCTGAACGATAAACTCCGCATGTAAAATAATTAATATCGGCATCAAACGTACTTATTCCGTCTTTCAAAATAGAATCGGTTGTTACGGAGAAAATTTTGCTGATAAGAACGATCTTTGAAATTTCCGGATAAGTTTGGTCAAGTTCCCAACGCGAAACGCTCTGACGAGTGGTGCCAAGCTTCTCCGCGAATTCTTCCTGCGAAAGACTGTGTTCAATTCTGATCTGCTGAATTCTTTGACCAAGTGTCATAATAATCACCTCAATC
>SVMP01000079.1 GCA_015067385.1 Oscillospiraceae bacterium
CGTTCAGGGTAACGATGCGTATCGTATTAACAGAAGACGGATTTATCTCATTTATCGCATCGTGCTGAAAGACGCACTCTTCTACGATCCCCGTACCCTCAGCCTTGAGCTTTCCGTAGAGATCAGCTTCCTTACGGTAATTTTCGGGGCGAAGCTTTTTCACTCCCCGTCCGCTCGAACCGTCAAGAGGTTTTGCGACAAGAACATCTTTTCCGTTGATCCACTTTTCAAAATCTTCTTTTGATCCGGTGGACAGATCAAACCATTCACGCTTTATATGTTCTGCAAAAAGAGAATTAAACTCTGTTTTATTATCAAAAAAATGCCAATATTCTTTCGGGTTCATATCGGCAACGATCTTATTTGAGATGCCTCTTGTTATAACGGTCTTACGCTGTTTTCCCGAAAGCTTGTACATCTCGGCTATACGGTAATCAACATATCCGGCACCGTATTTAACGGCGCAGTTTGCCATATCGCAAAGCAAAAAAAGAGAGGGTCTGCCTGTTTTTTCATGAAGCTGTTTTGCTGTGGCAAAAAATTTATCATAATGCATATACCTTAAACGGCGAAGAAGAAATGAAAGTTTTCCCATAGTTAAAATCCTTAAACAAAAATCTTATCTATCATTATATACCATTTTTAAGTAAAAAGAAAGGGGGTTTTTGAAATTTTTCCCGACATTATTAAATTATCGGAGAAATATTTCCAAATAACTCCGACAGACATCTCATTAAAAGACACTTTTGAATGCGGACAGTGTTTTCGCTGGAACGATGACGGCAACGGCTATATCGGCGTTGCATACGGAAAAGCTGTCAGATTCATTCAAGGAGACGGATGTATATACATAAAAGGAGCAGATATAGAGGACATAAAAAACATATGGTTCAAATATCTTTCTCTTGATGTTGATTATTCCGATGTTGTCAAACGTTTCGAAGATGATGAATATATAAAAAAAGCTTCAAAGTTCGGAAAAGGTATCAGAATACTTCGCCAAGAACCGTGTGAAGCTACCCTTTCATTTATAATATCTTCAAATAACAATATAAAACGAATAAAAAAGATCATAGAACATTTCTGTCTGCTGTTCGGCGACCCGATCGAATTTGAAGGTAAAACCCTTTACACCTTTCCAACCAAAGATAATCTGAAAAAAGTAACAGTTGAAGCTCTTGAACCGATCAAAGCAGGCTTTCGTGACAAATACATTGCAGATGCCGCAGAAAAGATCGTTTCCGGGCAGATCGATTTTGAAAAGATCATTCTGCTCGAAACGGACGATGCAAGAAAAGCCCTTATGCAGATAAAAGGAGTAGGTCCAAAGGTTGCAGACTGTGCTCTGCTTTTCGGTTTTGAACGAAGCGAGGCGTTTCCCAAAGACGTATGGATAAAGCGCGTCATGTCGGAGATCTACGGAGACGAATTCGATGAAAAACGATTCGGGAAAGATGCCGGAATAATTCAACAATGGATGTTTCACTATGCAAGAATAAGTTCAACCGAAAAAGGAGAAACATGAAAATATTTTTTATTGTTTTGTCTGCAATTGCAGCACTGTTTTTGCTATATGTAATTATTGGAACAATTATCGGGACAAAAATGACGATCGTTCGCTATTCAGACGAGAAAACAGATAAAAATGACAAGAAGAAACCGCTGACAAAGAAAACCGAATATCAGTTAAAATACAAACAAATGAAAGAAGAAGGGCGGGAATGGCTAAAAAAACAGTTTTTCGAACCTCTTACACTCAAAACATTTGACGGACTTACACTCCGTGGGAAGTTTTACAGAGCAGAAAATGCGAAGGCGACTGTTATATTCTGCCACGGATACCGTTCGTGGCCCGAAAGAGAGTTTTCATCCGTAGTTAAATTTTACGGAGAACACGGTTTCAACTTTCTTTTTTACGACAGACGCGCACACGGCAAAAGCGACGGCAAATATATTACCTTCGGTGTTCTCGACCGTTACGATCTACGGGACTGGGTACAATACATAGACAGCATTTGCGAACAAAAGTATCCTATCGTTCTTGACGGTGTTTCCATGGGCGCTTCTACCGTCTGCATGGCATCAAGCCTCGATCTCCCGAAAAACGTAAAAGTCATGATCGCCGACTGTCCGTATACTTCTCCGAAAGAAGAAATAGCCCATACGATGAAGACATTTTACAATCTTCCTGTTTTTCCGCTTATTCACACGATAAGTTTTGCTTCAAAGATCCTTGCCAAAAGCGGATTTACAGATTGCGATGCAAGAAAAGAGATAGCAAAAACAAATATACCCCTTTTTCTCGCACACGGCGCAGAGGACAGATTTGTTCCGACATACATGGGCAAACAAATTTATGAAGCCTGCAACAGCCCGAAAGAGCTTTTTATTGTTGACGGAGCTTCTCACGGATTTGCATATATCGTTGCAACCGAAGAATATCAACAAAGACTTATGAGATTTTTCAAGGAACACAGAGTATTATAATTGCTCTGTGTTCCCTGTTACAATGTGTCAGAATTTTGAACTAAAAAAATAATTTATAAAAAAGACAGTTTTTGACTTGACAAATCCTTCAAAAAGTGATACATTATGTGCATTGATTAGCACTCTTACCGAGTGAGTGCTAAAACGCAAAACCCACAGTTTCGGCAAATGCAAGAAAGCGAGGTAATATTCGTGGCACTCGATGACAGAAAGAAACAGATACTCGACATTGTCATATCCGAATATATCTCCACAGGCGAGCCTGTCGGTTCTAAAGCATTGATCGAAAGATCGGGGCTCAACGTATCGTCGGCGACCATCCGAAGCGAAATGCTTGAGCTTGAAAAAATGGGGTTGTTATGTAAACCGCACACATCGGCAGGACGTATACCGTCAGAAGAGGGTCTGAGGCTGTTTGCGAAGGATTCTATAAACAGATATTCTTTAACAGAAGACGATCTTCGTTTACTTGTCCCCGCAGTAAGAGCAAGCGTCGGTCTTATTGAAGCAATGAAAGATGCCGCAACGCGTCTTGCTGAGTTCTCGGGATGCACGGTATTTACTGCCTCGCCTCTTTATGAGGACGGCTGCTTTACATTTGAAGTCATGCCCGCCGGAAGAAAGACTATTGCAATAATGGCGGTAAGTGCATCGGGTTCTGTCAAATCTGTTTTTACACGGGTTGAAAAGGACATATCTGTTGATGATGCGCAAAAGCTAAGCAATATTCTCAACTCTGTTTTTGCTGGATTTCCGGTAAATGAAATAAACGGCGTAAGAGTAATGCTGTTCAAAGATGAAATGAACAGATTCTGTCCCGAATACAGTTGCGTAATACTCCCGGTTGTTGATCTTGTAAACAGTATAAAATCGTACGAGCTTTGTATTTCCGGCGGTTCGAATCTGCTTTCCTACCCCGAATTTTCAAATATAGAAACGGCACGTGAATACATGCAGCTTCTGGACAGACGCGAAGACATTCTTGACGAGCTGCTTCAGACGGACGATGACGGCATAGACATAAAAATCGGAGAGGATGCTCATCTGATAAAAACAACGCCGACGGGAATCATATCGGCGAGAACGAAACACAAGATCCCGATAATCGTAGGTGTACTCGGACCGGCAAGAATGAATTATTCAAAAATAATCGCAGGATGCAAGCATGTCATACTTCAACTTCGTGAGCATACCGACATTGATTAAAATTGTAAAAATATAACTATGGAGAGAATATAATGGCAAAAGACAAGAACAAGAAGATCGAAGCCGAAGAAGCGGCTGCTTCCGCAGAGGAATCGACCGTTGCCGAAGAAACGACCGAAACAGCGCAGGAAACAACACCTGCTGTTGAAACGGACGAATATAAAGACAAGTTTATAAGACTTGCGGCAGACTTTGAAAACTTCAAAAAACGTTCCAAAACCGAAAAAGAAAGCATTTATCAGATCGCAGTTGCGGACACGTTGGAAAAATTCCTTCCCATCATCGATGATATGGAAAGAGCATGTGCGGCAACCGCAGAAGATTCTCCGCTGAAAAAAGGCGTAGAAGCTGTAATGAACAAATTTACAATTACCCTTGAACAGCTTGGTGTTACACCTATCGGCGAGAAAGGCGAAAAATTTGATGTTAACATTCACGAAGCAGTTATGCAGTGCGAATGTGACGAATACGAAGAAGGCTCTGTTGTTGATGTATTCCAGAAAGGATACAAGCTCGGCGACAAAGTTGTAAGATACGCAAAAGTTAAGGTCAACTAAGACCTCTTTTAATAAACAATCAATTCTCATTAATATATTGGAGGAAACACAGAAATGTCCAAAATTATAGGTATCGACTTAGGTACAACAAACTCCTGCGTAGCAATCATGGAAGGCGGCGAACCCGTCGTTATCGCTAACGCTGAAGGTGCAAGAACAACTCCTTCCGTTGTAGCATTTTCCAAGACCGGCGAAAGAATGGTAGGTCAGGTTGCTAAACGTCAGGCTATCACCAACCCCGACAAGACCATAATCTCCATCAAGAGAGAAATGGGTACCAGCACAAAAGTTAAGATCGATGGCACCGACTATACACCCGAAATGATCTCCTCTATGATCCTTCAGAAACTCAAAGCAGATGCTGAAGCATATCTCGGAGAAAAAGTTACGGAAGCAGTTATCACTGTTCCCGCATACTTCAGCGACGCACAGCGTCAGGCTACAAAGAATGCAGGTATAATCGCAGGTCTCGATGTTAAGAGAATCATTAACGAACCTACCGCAGCTGCTCTCGCATACGGTATAGACAAAGAAAACGAGCAGAATATCATGGTTTACGACCTTGGTGGCGGTACATTCGACGTATCGATCCTCAACATCTGCGACGGCGTATTCGAAGTTCTTGCAACAAGCGGTAACAACCGTCTCGGCGGCGATGACTTCGACGAAAGAATCATCAAATTCCTTATTGCTGAATTCAAGAAAGACAACGGTATCGACCTCAGCACAGACAAAATGGCAATGCAGAGACTTAAAGAAGCTGCTGAAAAAGCTAAGATCGAGCTTTCCGGCATGACCTCTTCCAACATCAACCTTCCCTTCATTACCGCAGACGCTACCGGTCCCAAACATCTCGACGTAACTCTTACAAGAGCTAAATTCAACGAACTTACAGCTGATCTCGTTGAATCAACAATGACCCCTGTTCGCAAAGCACTTTCCGACGCCGGTCTTACAGCAGACAAGATCGACAAGGTTCTTCTCGTAGGCGGTTCTTCCAGAATTCCCGCAGTTCAGGAAGCTCTCAAAAAATTCATCAACAAAGAACCCCACAAGGGCATCAACCCCGACGAATGCGTTGCTATCGGTGCTGCTATCCAGGCAGGTATTCTCGGCGGTGACGTTACAGGTCTCGTTCTCCTCGACGTTACTCCCCTTTCTCTCGGTGTTGAAACATACGGCGGCGTATTTACCAGAATCATCGATAGAAACACCACCATCCCCGTAAACAAGAGCCAGATCTTTACCACCGCTGCTGACGGTCAGACTTCTGTTGAAGTTCATGTTCTTCAGGGTGAACGTGAAATGGCTGCCGACAACAAAACTCTCGGAAGATTCTCTCTCGACGGTATTCCCCCGGCACCGAAGCAGGTACCTCAGATCGAAGTTACATTCGACATTGACGCTAACGGTATCGTAAACGTATACGCTAAAGATAAAGGCACAAATAAAGAACAGCACATCACCATCACCGCTTCCTCCAACATGTCCAAGGAAGAAGTTGAAAAGGCTGTTGCTGAAGCTGAAAAATATGCAGCTGAAGACAAGAAACGCAGAGAAGAAGTTGAAGTTCGCAACAATGCAGAACAGATGATCTATCAGTGCGAAAAGAGCCTCGGTGAACTCGGCGACAAAGTTTCCGAAGAAGAAAAGGCTGAAATGGAAGCAGGCATGAACAAGCTCAGAGAAACCCTCAAGGGTACTGATATCGACGCTATCAAAGCAGATACAGAAGCTCTCCAGCAGGCATTCTACAAGGTTGCAGAGAAACTTTACGCTCAGCAGCAGGCTGCAGGTCAGGCTCCTCAGGATGGAGAAGTTCCTCCCCAGGGCGGCAACGGTGACGAACCCGAATACACCGTAATCGACGACGATAACAAATAATCATTTTTCAACTACCAATGGATAAATCGGGGCATTCCCGATTTATTCATTGGGATAAATAATTTTGTGAGGGCTATATGGCAACCAATCGTGACTACTACGAGGTTCTCGGTGTTGACAAGAACGCAAGTGACGACGAAATAAAAAAAGCGTACCGAAAGCTTGCAAAACAGTATCATCCCGACCTTAACCCCAATAATAAAGAAGAAGCTGAACAGAAATTCAAAGAAGTCGGGGAAGCGTATTCCGTTCTTTCCGATGCTGAAAAGAAAGCCCGTTATGACCAGTTCGGACACGCAGGCGTAGACCCGAGCTACGGTGGCGGTCCCGGCGGCGGAGTTTCTTATTCGAACATTGACTTCGGAGATCTCGGCGACATATTCGGCAGTTTCTTTGGCGGCGGAGCTTCGACATCTCAAAGAAGACGCTCAAATATTGTGCCCGGCGAAGATGTTACGGTATCTGTTACCGTTGATTTTCTTGAAGCTGTTTTCGGATGTACAAAATCCGTAAATGTAAGAAGACTTGTAACATGTTCCGACTGTAACGGTACCGGGGCTGCGGCAGGTTCTTCTCCCGAAACATGTCAGACCTGTAAAGGTACAGGACGTATCCGTCAGGTAACACAGACCATGTTCGGCAGTATGCAGACGGAAAGAGTATGTTCTGCGTGCGGCGGCAGCGGCAAGATAATCAAAAACCCGTGTAAGACATGTAACGGAAACGGTCAGACAAGAAAATCATTCACCGAAGACATTAAAATCCCGGCAGGTATCAACAACGGACAGACTGTACAGATCAGAGGCAAGGGCGGCGCAGGTAAAAACGGCGGCTCCGACGGTAATCTTAACGTCAGAGTAAGCGTAAATCCGCACCCGATCTTTGAAAGACGTGAATTTGATATTTATGTAGATATTCCCATCACACTCATTCAGGCGTGCCTGGGTTGTTCGATAGATATTCCGACTGTTGACGGTCAGACGATAAAACACAAGATCCCCGAAGGTATTCAGTCCGGTACTGTTTACAATTTCAAGGGCAGAGGTGTTCCGTACATAAACTCAAAGGGCAGAGGCGATATGTACGTCAAAATAATCGTTGAGATCCCCAAAGGACTTTCTTCCAAGCAGAAAGATCTTCTCGAAGAGTTCGATAAGCTCAATAAAAAGAACTATGAGCGTTCTGAAGGCTTCTGGGAAAAAGTTAAAAATATGTTTACTCAAAAATAGACCGAAAGCTCTTCGTTTCCGAAAGGAGACGGAGAGTTTTTTTAACACTTGACAATATGCGAAAAAAATGTTATTATGATATAATAAAAACACTTTAACGAACACAGAACAACAATGGACATCAAACTTTATCTTGCCCCCCTTGCGGGAATTACAGACTCCCCTTTTCGCCGTCTTTGCAGAAAATACGGCGCCGATGTTGTATGCACGGAAATGATAAGTTCAAGGGGTATTTTTTATAAAGACAAAAAAACAGCTGAACTGCTCGCTTACACCGAAGATGAGCAGCCTATCGGCATACAGCTTTTCGGAAACGAGCCGGATATCATGGCATATGCGGCAAAAGTTGTCGAAGAAAGAAGACCTGCCTTCATAGATATAAACATGGGATGCCCGATGCCGAAAATCGTAAATAACGGCGACGGATGTGCTCTGATGAAAAACCCCGTGTTAGCGGGAAAAGTTATTGAAGCGACCGTAAAAGCCGTTAAATGTCCCGTAACCGTAAAATTCAGAGCAGGCTATACAGCCGAAACGATCAATGCCGTTGAATTTGCAAAAGTTGCCGAAGAAAGCGGAGCAACGCTCATAACGGTTCATCCGAGAACACGTGAACAGCTCTATTCGGGAACAGCCGACAGAAACATAATAACGCAGGTAAAACAAGCTGTAAAAATACCGGTTATCGGCAACGGCGATATCTTTACACCTGAATCCGCAGGCGAGATGTTAAAGCAGACAGGATGCGACGGCCTCATGATAGCAAGAGGTTCACAAGGCAATCCGTTCATTTTCAAATACATAAAAGAATATTTTGAAACAGGGACATATACAATTATCCCTGATGAAGAACGTCTCAGTGAAGCGCTGTGGCAAGTACGCGAAATGTGCAAAGAAAAGCCCGAAAGAATAGCAATAGCGGAAGCAAGAAAACATCTCGCATGGTATATAAAGGGGCTTCGAGGCTCAGCAAAAGTCAGAAATGAAATAATGAAAACACAAACATACGAACAAACAGAACACATCATCTCAGAGTATTTGGCAGAAAGCAGGTGTTGTCTTGACT
This sequence comes from Oscillospiraceae bacterium, assembly GCA_015067385.1. GTDB lineage: Bacteria > Bacillota > Clostridia > Oscillospirales > UBA644 > HGM12619. The sequence continues at coordinate 8,430 of SVMP01000079.1, forward strand.
GATAATCTCGAAAAGCTGAAAAAAGGCGATGAAAAAGCCTTTGAAGCTTTTATAAACGAACATCAAGCGAGAGTTTACAGGATAGCGTTATCCCTTGTTAAAAATCCTCAGGATGCAGAGGATATAGCGCAGGAAACTTTCGTAAAAGTATATATGTCAATATCTTCTTTTAACGGTCAATCCGCAATAACGACGTGGATGTACAGAATAGTATATAATCTGTCCGTTGATTTCTTAAAAAAACACGGTAAACGTGCAAAAATAACAAAAACATTAGACGATTCCGAAGACCCGGAACTTCTGAACCTTTCCGACGAAACTTTTATTCCCGAAGAGGCTTTTGAGAAAAAACAGATACGTCAGGACCTATACGAAGCATTGAAAACCCTTCCCGACGAACAGCGTGAACTTATTGAATTAAAAGACATTCACGGTTTTTCGTATGAAGAGATAGTTTCAATGACTTCACTCAAAGAAGGAACCCTGAAATCCAGACTGAACAGAGGACGTCTCGCTTTAAAAAATTATTTATCAAAAAAATGGAACATTGAGTGAGAAAATCCGTCTAACATATCAGAAGCAATATTGAAAGGAATTTATAGTGGAAAATAATAAAGATATTTTCTTCGACATAAATTTAATTAACGATATAATTGACGGTCTTGCGGATGAAAAGACCAAAGAAATTTTTTTCGAACATATTAAAGAGTGTTCGAAATGTCGAAGAATGTACGAAGAAGCTCAAAAAATACGAGCAATAATGAAAGAAGACGGTTTTCTTCCCGAAGCAGCAGATCTTCCGAGCCCGGATTTTACATCAAAAACAATGGCGAAGATTCGCGCCGCAAAGAAACCGACTATTATCAGAATCATCAATCATCCCGCATTTAAAACCGTTACAGCAGCTGCTGCCTGTCTTGTAATAGCCCTTTTTGTATTCAGATCCGACCTTTTCGGAAAGATCGAAGGTGCTAACGACCTTGCAAACGATATGATCGCAGATCAACAGAATACTGTTAAAACATATGCAGGCGAAGAAGAATTCGACGAAGCTGTTCCCGAAAACGGATACACACTTTATTCTGCAACTACCGACAGCGGTGCTGACGATAGTTCCGACTCCATGATGTACAGTGCAGGAGCAGGTACAGCCGCCCCAGCCCCCAAATCAGAAACAACTTCAACAACAATGGACATCGACGTTG
>SVMP01000080.1 GCA_015067385.1 Oscillospiraceae bacterium
CAATCGAGAATATAAAGACCCATAAGTCCGACGTCTGCAAGCAGCATGATATTTCTCTCTTCGTCAAACGCCATATCGTCATACATCGGAGAATTGTCAAGTCCGCTTTCGAGAGCGCCGGCATATGTGCAGTGAACAGCGTTTTCTTCCCAATATCTTCCGTTTACAGGCTTGAACGGATCGGAACCCCAGCAAAGATATCCCTCATCGGTCATTCTGTGACCCGCAAACCATCTGTTCCAGCCGAGAAGCGTCGGGAAAACTTTTTCGCAGAACCATTTTTCGGGATATCTCTTGTATATTTCAAGACATACATATGAGCCTACGGGCGGCTGAGAACGGTCTCTTGATTTTCCGTCGTGAGCTGAACCGAAGTTGGGAATAAATCCGCTTTCGGTAACCTCATCGGTGATTGCTATCGCATTGAGCTGAGCGAGTTCTTTGTTTTCAACAGATGCCATAAGAGCCGCAAAATATGTATCCCAGTCGAAAAGAACATATCCGCCCCAACCAACGTTCCATATACGTGAAACAGGGGAGCATACTCTGTCATGCTCGCATTCATAAATAGTATCCCAAGCAAGACAGGTCTTCATGGCGGTGTAAGCTTCGGAATGTTTGCCGAAAGAAGCGTTTTCCATATCAAGCTTCGCTTTTGCCGCCGCATAAAGCATTTCTGCCTCTTCAACATTGCAGGGACGTGTTGATATGACAAATTTTTCTTTAAGATCAACTGAAATGTACGGAGAAAGTGAGTGTGTGTGCTGCATTTCTCTTGTTTCACCTGTGGTATAAACGTCAAAGCGTCTGCCACCGCATTCACCGTATATTTTTCCGTCTTTTTTTGCTATGTAGCCTTCTTTGCCCCACATAAGGCAAGCTTCTATTGTCATTGTCGGGATCTTAACACCGACCTTCAGAGGTTCTATTATAACGATCTGTTCATCGTTGTCAACAACTGTTTTTACATCAAGCTCGAGTGCGTGGAATTTAAGGTTCAGCTGTGTGCAGCTTCCGTCAAAACTTCTTGCGCCGGGAAATATCTTTTCTTCAAACTGACCGCCACGTCCGATAAGGCTTTCACGTAAAACCTTAGTGTCACTGTATTCTGTGATTATAAGATTTATTGTAAAACCCTCGGGAAGATGTGAGTATGAAAGAACATTCAGCGTATTCCATGTGTTCCAGCCTGTGTTCGTCATTCTTTTAAGTTCACTGTAATCCATGATAGCACCTCATTCATTTTTTTTGTTTAAATTTTATCATGGATTTTTCAAGATGTCAAGATATATTTAATCAAAACCTATTGCATTTTAAATGAAATTGTGGTATTATTGAAAAAGAAAAATCCTGTTTACAGGAAGGAGATATTATTATGTTAACAAAAAATGGCGTACTTGTTCTTCAGGGCGACAGCATTACAGATGCCGGCAGATTCGGTGAACCCGAAAATCTTGGCAGCGGCTATGCGAGAATGGTCGCAAAATATATCGAAAATTTCTATCCCGATCTTGAAATGAAAGTTTATAACAGAGGTATTTCCGGTCACCGTTCCAAAGACCTCGTTGAACGTTGGGACAAAGACTGTATCGATCTTAAACCCACTATCGTTACTCTTCTTATCGGTATTAACGATGTTTGGCGTTCTTTTGACCAGAACGACCCCACATCCGTCGAAGCTTATGCTGAAAACTGCGAAAAACTCATGAAACAGGTTAAGGATGCCGGCGCTTCCCTCATAATCCTCGAACCTTTCGCTATCCCCACAGGCGTTATCACAGATGCATGGAGACTCGACCTCGACCCGAAGATCAATGCTCTCCGTAAACTCGCTGTTAAATACGCTGATGCATATATTCCTCTCGACGGTATCTTTTATGGCCTCTCCACTCAGGCTTCTCCTGAGATCTGGACAGGCGACGGCGTTCATCCCTCTGCCGCAGGCCACAGAATCATCGCAAAAGAGATCATCAAAGTTCTTGAAGCTTAACTTTATTTTTGATTACCAAGACGCACCCGACTATACCGAAGGTGCGTCTTTTTTTGTTTTATAAACAGTTTTAAGTGACCTGCCTTTATCAATGAATTTTTTAGTGTTTTGTTGCGATAAAAACTATTGACATTGTAATTTAATAGTGATAAAATAATTTTCAGAATTGATGGAAATGAAGGAATTATTATGTTTGGAAGAAAAAATATTGATGCGACCAAAGGACCGATCCTACGGCTGATAATTTTATACTGTATTCCGTTGATAATCGGCACGTTGATACAAACGTTATTTAATGCTGTTGACGTTGCGATACTTGGTAACATGGCGGATTCAACATCCGTTGCGTCTGTCGGAGCTACGACCGCAATATTCCATCTTCTTGTACACGGCTTTGTCGGTATTGCGTCCGGACTTAAAATACTTTTAGCCAGATACATAGGCGCGCAGGATTCGAAAAGAATACTTGACTCTGTCGGGACTTCACTTATATTCTCTCTTGTTTTCGGTATAATAATTGCCGTTTTGGGATTTTTCTTGTCCCCTGTATTTTTGAACCTGACGAAATGCCCTGCAGACTGCTATGACGGTGCGGTCCTGTATCTTCAAATATATCTTACAGCAGCTCCCGCTATCCTGCTTTATAATTTCGGTTCGTCTGTTATAACGGCAAACGGAGATACTCAAAGGCCGCTTTACTATATGCTTTCGGGTGGCGTTCTCAACCTTGTATTAAATATCATTCTTTGTCTTATCCTTCCTCAAAAGGTCGTTGCGGTTGCGGTTGCAACTGCTGTGTCGCAGGTATTCAGCGCAGTTCTTACGATCAGACGTGTTTTCAAAATATACGACCTTAACCTGAAAAATATACCCTTCAGTTTTACATCTCTTTCTGAGATGCTTCGTTTCGGTATTCCCCTTGCAATTACAAATACGCTCTATCCTCTTGCAAATCTTCAGATACAGTCTGCCATCAACAGCTTCGGTTCTGCGGCGGTTGCGGGAAGCAGTGCAGCTACAAATCTTGAAGGTATTGCCTCTGCCTTTACTTCATCTTTCGCTACCGCGACAAGCGTATTTATAAGCCAGAACATAGGCGCAAACCTTCCGGACAGAGTTAAAAAATCGTTTTTCCATAATTTATGGCTGGGAATCTCATCGGGCATACTAATTGGTGGATTTTTATATCTTACAGGTGAATTCTGGCTTTCGATTTTGCTTGGTTCGGACAGCACGGAAGCCGTTGAATTCGGAATGATCCGCTTGTTTTTTGTAACTCTTATGTATTTTATTGCCGCAACAAACGGTGTTCTAAGCAATGCAATACAGTCATTTGGATATCCGATCGTAAGCTCGATAAGTTCTATATTCTGCATTCTCGTTTTCAGAATTATCTGGATGAACTTTATTTATCCGGTATTCCCCAATTTCCATTGTCTGAACGCTTGCTTTACCGTGTCATGGATCCTTCTGCTTTTGTGTAATATCGTATTCGCTACGATTTTCTTTAAACGGTACCTGAAGGGTAAATATAAGCATCTTTAAAAAGTATAGATACAGAAGTGGCTGAATGATTTGTTCGGTCACTTTTTGTTATATGAAAACAGTTGACAGCAACTCAGATAGGGTGTATAATACAGTAAACAAATCTTTTACGGAGGGAAATAATGACTTTATCAAAAGAACTTGACCTTGCCATAAAATTCGCCGAAACGAAAACAACTGACGGCGAATATCTTACAGGCGGCAAGGAATATAATACTTATATGACGAATACTGAATGGGAAAACTTTAAGGCAAAAATGTCGTCCGATGCGCTTGCGGAATATGAAGCAGGCGACGGCGACGAGCTTTCTGAGAAAAGTGGACGTCCGCCGAAAATGGCGTGCTACGGTTCGTCGAGCCGTATTTTTTATAATCTTTCACGGCACAAAGAAGGCTTCCATTACGAAAAGAAACTTTCCACAACTGTTGGCGGAACGGCTAATATTGACGGATTTTTAGCGGACGAAGACAGATACGTCTTTGTCGAAGCAAAATGCCATGAGATCTATTCTTCAAAAAATAATTCTGTAAGCAAAAGATATGAAAAACTCTATAATTTTATCAACGAGCAAATGGCGGGAAGCCTTGAGATTTCAATGAACCTCAGTAAGTGCGGACGCTATCTTGACGTTGAATATTTCGCTGACGGAGAACCTTTGGAAAATTTCGATATGAAGCAAATGATCTGCCATTTTCTCGGAATTGCAACCGGAATCCTCAGAGGAGAACTTGATCAAAAACAGATCGACTTTATTTATCTGCTATACGATCCAACAGAACTTGAACTTGAGCCGAAAGTCAAAGCCGCGATCGAGTTGGTATATTCAAGAACATGCTTTGAATGTAACCTCGTTGATTTTACAACGCTGTTTTACGTTATTTTCAAATTCCTGCAAGAAGAAAAATACGGCGAAGTCCTTTCCGAAGACGATCTTGACGAGCTCTTATGCAGATTCACTTTCACACTTTCATCTCAGGAATTTTACCCGACTCTTTTGCAATAAAAACGGGGATTTCATCTGAAAAGTATTTGGGATGCTCTCATATGTACGTCATTCATAAAACAGATGATTCTTCTGACGGTACACAGATAAGCCGAATAATAGATCCGCAGGTGTCAACGTCGAACTCAAGCGGTTTTCGCGGAGTGTATTTCGAGAAAAGAAGCAATAAATGGCGTGCAAGACTTAAATTTAAAGGAAAGATAATGAGCTTTGGTTCATATACCGATTTTGAAGATGCTGTCGCCGCAAGAATACAAGCCGAAAGAACGTATTTCGGTGAGTTTCTTGAAGAACATGGCATCGCATTTGAGAAATAAGGACCGTAAAACGATAGAGCAGGACAGATCATTTAACGATCGGCGTCCTGCCTTTTGCTTATTATATAATTTGTTAGCTTTAGTATTTTCTATTTATGTTATGCTTAAAAAACAGCAAGAGGGACAGTTTTGAACTGCCCCTTCGCTTCTTTGTTACTTATTTGAGACCGTTTTCGTAAGCTTCGATCATTTTCTTGACCATCTGACCGCCGACGCTGCCTGCCTGTTTGGAAGTAAGGTCGCCGTTATAGCCGTTTTTGAGGTTTACACCTACTTCGCTTGCGGCTTCCATCTTAAACTTGTTAAGACCTTCGCGAGCTTCGGGTACAACATTCTTTTTTGTAGACATTTAAATACACTCCTTTTTATCGTGTTATCACGTTTTTCAGACGGAAAAACTGTCTTCTGCAAAAGACCGTTACTTTATCTTTTAAATTGAAAACAAAAGACAGTTTTACAGATAGCTTCTTGGATTTTACATAAAGAAGAACGTATCGTTTCCGCCGCGTCAGAGATAAAAGATCGCGGCGGAGATTTCCGTCGCTTCTTTCGTTTTTCTGTCGCAGCAATATTATGCGACACGAAATCTAAGTTATTCAAATGTTTTTTATGTAATTTTTTCTTTTTATGTTAAAGAATCATTTGTCGTATCAGACCAACAGATAATACGAAAAGAGCCGATAATAAATATCGACTCTTTTATGTTTTATAAAATTATATTTTATTTTTCTCTTGAACGCATGAGCTGCTTCATACGCAGATCATGGTTGAGTATCTTTTTACGAAGACGCATTGATTTGGGTGTTACTTCAACGAGCTCGTCGTCTGCAATAAATTCAAGAGCTTGTTCGAGACTCATTTTTCTGGGAGGAACAAGTCTGAGCGCTTCGTCTTTACCTGCGGAACGAATAGCGGTCATATGCTTTTTCTTACATACGTTAACGGTGATCTCATCGCTCTTGAGCGCTTCACCAACGATCTGACCTGCGTAAACCATATCCTGCGGATCAACAAACATAACACCGAGGTCCTGAACGTTGAATATGCCGTAAGTTGTAGCTTCACCGGTTTCATATGCAACGAGAGAGCCTTTGTCTCTTCTGGGAATATCACCTTTGAAAGGCGCATAACCTTCAAAAATAGAGTTGATGATGCCTTCGCCTCTGGTGTCTGTCATAAATTCGGAACGGTAACCGAAAAGACCTCTTGAGGGGATGATAAATTCAAGACGTGTTCTGTTTCCGACATTGGACATATGCTGGAATTCGCCTTTACGTATACCCATCTTTTCCATTACGGCACCCATGGATGTTTCGGGAACGTCCATGATAACACGTTCAACAGGTTCGCACTGAACACCGTCGATCTCCTTGAAAAGAACTCTCGGTGTGGATACCTGGAATTCATATCCTTCACGTCTCATGTTTTCTATGAGAATGGAGAGGTGCATTTCGCCTCTGCCGCAAACACGGAAAGCTTCTGTTGTGTCTGTTTCTTCTACACGGAGAGAAACGTCCTTGAGGAGTTCTCTGAAAAGACGTTCACGGAGATTTCTCGATGTAACGAATTTACCTTCTCTGCCTGCGTAGGGAGAATCGTTTACCATAAAGGTCATTTCCATTGTCGGATCGGTGATCTTAACGAACGGGAGAGCTTCAACACATGTAGCGGCGCAGATCGTGTCGCCGATGTTTACGTCCTCAATACCGGATACGCAAATAACGTCACCAACGGAACTTTCGGTTACGGGCTTTCTGCCGAGACCGTCGAATGTATAAATATTAACTGCTTTTGCTTTTTTGTCGGGACGCTGTTTGTTCCAGTCTGTAAGAACAATGTCCTGATTCTGTTTGATAGTACCTCTTTCAACGCGTCCGATAGCGATTCTGCCTACATAGTCATTGTAGTCGATAGCGGAAACGAGCATCTGAAGGGGAGCTGTGTCATCGCCTTCGGGAGGCTGAATGTAGTCAACAACTGTATCGAAAAGAACACGGAGGTCGTCTTCCTGTCCGTCGGGAGAAAGAGAAGCGGTTCCGGCTCTTGCCGATGCGAAAATAACGGGAGATTCGAGCTGTTCTTCTGTTGCATCAAGGTCAAGAAGAAGTTCGAGAACTTCATTGACAACATCGTCGGGACGTGCGTCCGGACGGTCGATCTTGTTAACAACGATAATAATTCTGTGGCCGAGATCAAGAGCCTTCTGAAGAACGAATCTTGTCTGGGGCATCGGACCTTCAAATGCGTCAACGAGGAGAATTACGCCGTTTACCATCTTAAGTATACGTTCAACCTCTCCTCCGAAATCGGCGTGGCCCGGAGTGTCTATGATGTTTATTTTAACATCTTTATAATGTACGGCTGTATTCTTTGCGAGGATAGTAATTCCGCGCTCGCGCTCAAGGTCGTTTGAGTCCATAACGCGGTCTGCGACGACTTGGTTTTCTCTGAAAACACCGCCCTGTTTAAGCATTTCGTTAACGAGGGTAGTTTTACCGTGGTCAACGTGGGCAATAATAGCAACGTTCCTGAGCTTTTCACAGATCATATGATTTTATCTGTCCTTTCATTATTCAATATCACACAACAATATATTTTATCATAATGTGCGCCCTATGTCAATATTTGCATTTCATATTTCAGAAAATGTTAACGATTTTACATGCGTTAATTATGACAAAATTAACGCATTTTAAGTATTTTCAATTTATAGTATTGATATTTTATTTTTTGTGTGCTATAATAACCAATATGACATTTAAACTTAAAAAGGAGTAATTATTGTGACAGCAGAAGGTTGCACTCATAACTGCAAAACTTGCAGTTCCGATTGTGCTAAAAAAGAAAAAAGTGATTTTCTTGAGGCTCCTCACGCGATGAGCCATATAAAAAAGGTAATAGGTGTAGTTTCCGGTAAGGGCGGCGTAGGTAAGAGCCTTGTAACATCTCTTCTTGCGGTAACCATGCAGAGAAGAGGCTTCAAAACCGCTATTCTCGACGCAGATATAACCGGTCCGTCCATCCCCAAGGTTTTCGGCGTTAAAGAACGCGCTATGGGCGACGACAATGGTCTCTATCCCGCAGAAACAAAGACTGGCATCAAAATGATGTCTCTTAATCTTCTCGTTGATGACCCCACTTCACCCGTTATCTGGAGAGGTCCCGTCATTGCAGGCGCTGTAAAACAGTTCTGGACTGACGTTATCTGGGGCGATATCGACTATATGTTTATCGACATGCCTCCGGGAACCGGCGACGTTCCTCTTACCGTTTTCCAGTCAATCCCCGTTGACAGCATCGTTGTTATCACTTCTCCGCAGGATCTCGTTACGATGATCGTCGGCAAGGCTGTTAATATGGCAAAGAGAATGGATATTCCCGTTGCGGCAGTTGTTGAAAACTACAGCTATCTTCTCTGCCCCGACTGCGGCAAGAAGATCAACGTATTCGGCGAAAGCAAACTTCCCGAAGTCGTTAAAGAATACGGTGTTGAAAACACAGCTCGTCTCCCCATCGATCCTTCTATCGCTAAACTTTGCGATGACGGTCTTATCGAACTTTTTGTCGGAGACTGGCTTGAAGAACTCGCAGATATTCTGTAAAAATAAGAATTATTCATAAGAGAGGTTTACTATTATGATGAGACCTGAATACCCCCGTCCTCAACTTGTCCGTGAAAAATGGCAGAATCTTAACGGTGAATGGGATTTTCTCATTGACCACGGTTGTTCCGGTAAAGACCGTAAATTTTATGAGAATGCAGATTTTAACATGAAGATCAATGTTCCCTTTGCTCCCGAATCCAAGCTTTCGGGCATCGAATACGTTGATTTTATGAAGTGTGTTTGGTACAGACGTACTTTCACAGTTGACAGCTCTGCTTTCGAGGGTAGGATCCTTATCCATTTCGGCGCTGTTGATTACCGTTCCGAAGTCTGGATAAACGGCGTTTCCGTCGGTTACCATAAGGGCGGTTATACCCCCTTTGTTTTCGATATAACCGATAAATGTAACGAAGGCGAAAACACTGTTGTTGTCTATGCTTATGACGACACACGCGATCCTCTTCAGGCAAGAGGTAAACAGAGCGAATACTACTATAACCATGGCTGCGACTATACCCGTACAACAGGTATCTGGCAGACCGTTTGGCTCGAATTCGTTCCCAATGTCTATATCTCCAAACTCAGACTTACTCCCGATATTGATAATGAACGTCTCCATGTCGTTGCAACTTTCAACAAAGACTGCGAAGAGACAATGACCGCTGAAGCATCTCTCAACGGCAATACCGTTACTGTTCAGTCTGTTAAAGTCAGAGGCACAACTGCGGAAATGTTCCTCGATATAAAAGATCCCGAACTCTGGTCTGTTGACAGCCCCACACTTTACGATCTTAAGCTTACAGTCGGCGAAGACGTTGTAACTTCCTACTTCGGTATGAGAAAAGTTGCCATCAAGGGTTACGCTATTGAGATCAACAACAAGCCTGTTTTCCAGCGTCTTGTTCTTGACCAGGGCTTCTACCCCGACGGTATCTATACAGCTCCCACAGACGAAGATCTTAAAAACGATATCATTCTTTCCAAGGCTGTCGGCTTTAACGGCGCACGCCTTCATATGAAGATCTTTGAACCCCGTCTCATCTACTGGGCTGACAAGCTCGGTTATCTGCTTTGGGGCGAATATCCGAACTGGGGTCTTAACACCGACGATCCGAGAGCGCTTCTTTCAATGCTT
>SVMP01000081.1 GCA_015067385.1 Oscillospiraceae bacterium
AATATGTGTTAAGTTTTGAGAACGAACCGTTGTCGTTCAAGTCAAACATCATATGTCCTCCAGTTTTTTTATCTTCTTCTTTCCATTCTTTGGTATTATTTAAAATAATAGGATTTTCCACATTATTTGGCATTATAATAAGATCATCTATCTTTTTTGCTTGATTATAAAATTCGTCTACCTGGTTAAATAGATTAAATTCTTCTTGATAAGTTTCCGCTGTTTCATCACTAATACTTGAAAAAGTCAACAACATAATTTTGTCTATGGGTGCATTGCTTTTAGTAAATAATTTAAAATATTCCTTATCTCCCCAAGCAATCTGTGCAGAATTACTTCTTTCATCTATCCAATAATAATTGGAGAGAACGATGTACAAAACAAGACTTGTAATTACAATTTGAATGAATAAGAATAAAAATAAAAACGGTGATTTTCTGATGCTTGCCCAAAGGTCTGTAAATAAATGTTTCATGTTGCACCTCCGTAATGTTTATAAAAATGTGTCGGACAATCTTATGTTTATATTATAACATGAAAAAGCCATGATTTCAAGGGCAAACACAAAATACAGTATAAAAGATTTGATTGATACATATCGATTATTTGTATAAAATAAACAAAATCACTCAAAAAAACACCACGGTTTCCCGTGGTGTGACGATATTAAAATCTTTTTATGTAAACATGTTAAATCCCAAAACCGTAACGCCGAGAACTATCAGAATAACGCCGGTTATTCTGTTTAAAAGCTTGGGTTCAGCCTTGTTAGCGAATCGAGCGGCAATTCTTGCCCAGATAAGCGTAAAAGCAACGCAAAGAACAAGTACCGTCCAATCAGGCGTACCGTCAATAATAAAATGGCTTACAGAGCCTGTCAATGCGGTGAATGTCATTATAAAAACGCTTGTTCCGACAGCGGTTTTCAGTTCATATCCGAGAATGCTTGTTAAAATCAGCAGCATCATCATACCGCCTCCTGCGCCGATAAATCCGCAGATAAATCCGATAAATATACCGCTTAAAACGGATTGAACGATTCGTTTTTTTGCGTTTACGGAAGCCATGCTTTCTTTTGTTGTCATTACCGGTTTAACAATAAATCTTACACCCAAAAACAGCGTTGCCACGACCGATGTTGTCCCCATGGTTCCACCCGGAACAAAGCTTGATACGAAGCTGCCGACTGCCGTAAAAACAAGAACGGAAGCCATCATAACGATACCGTTTTTTATATCGAGGTTTTTGTTCTTTCCATATTCATATGCGCTTATTCCGCTTGCCAAAACATCTGACGCAAGCGCTATTCCGACCGCAGAATACGGGTCCATTCCGAGAAAAGTTACAAGCATCGGTGTTATTACCGCCGCCGCGCTCATTCCTGCGAATCCGGTACCGAGACCTGCCCCCATACCAGCAAGGAAACATACCAATACAGTTATAAATAATTCCATTTATTTTTTTACCTGTGCTTTTATTTTTGCTTTATTTTTGTCTTCGCGTTTGGCTGTCGCCTCTTTGAAGAGTGTATAAGCCGTTGATGCGACCGGAACACTTAACAGCATTCCGACAGGTCCGCCGATACCTCCGCCGACAGTTACTGCCGCAAGTATCCACATACCCGGAAGATTCACTCTGCTGCCCATAACCTTGGGGTAGATAACATTGCCTTCTATCTGCTGTAAAATAAGAAGAAAGATAATGAAAATTACAGCTTTTATCGGGTCAACCGTAAGTATCATAAATGCGCCCACGATAATGCCGATAAACGCGCCGACAACGGGTATAAGAGCCGTAACGCCGACGAGAGCACCGACCATTGGGGCGAACGGTATCTGAAGGATAAGCATACCGATCATACAAAGCAGACCGAGTATTACGGCTTCCAAGGACTGACCGGAAATAAAATTTTTGAAGTTAACGCCTGCAACGGTTGCCGCATGGATGAACCAGTCTCCGATTTCTCGGGGTATCCATGCATTGATTAAGCGGACCGCCTGATCTTTTAGTTTGTCTTTGCCGAACAAGATATATATTGCAAAAACAAAGGAAATAAAAATATCAAAAATTCCGCCGACAAGAGAAGATATAGTTCCGAATGCCGTGTTGAAGATCGTTTCGCCCTGCGATTTTAACCAGGATTGAATAGAATTCAATATTCCGTCCCAATCAATGTTTAACAGTATATTTCCGAACGGCATTTCCTCAACTTCCGATCGGCTCATGCTATTGATTTTTGTAATAAAGCTTATTGCACCGTCTGCAACAACTTTCAATGCTTCAATAATTTCCGGTATAACAAGCCATACAATGCCTGTAATTATGCCCAGTATCATTATCAATGCCAAAGCAAAACTGACAGGACGTCTTAATTTATGAAGAACTTTATTTTTCGTTTTTATCCAAAAATGTCTCTCGAAAAAACTCATCGGAACGTTCAATATCGCCGCAATAACCGCACCAAGCAATAACGGAGCAACAAGCCCAATGCACCAGGATACCGCAATTGCAACGGAAGATATGTTTTGTACTCCTAAAAATATCAGAATACAAGCTGTGGCAATACCTATTACCCATTTTGCGATTTTTTTGTATTTTTCAGGTGTTAAGTCCATTTCCTTCTCCTAAATAATGTTATCTACAGTATTATATCACGTATTTTTTGTTTTTTCAATAGAATATTTGTGTCAAAACACGGCAAAAATCGAGCACCGCTTTATATAAAAAGTGATTCTTGACAACCTCGATTATTTATGTTATCATTATAAAAAGATTTTTATAAAAGGTGAAAATTATGCATATAAACAATCCTATTGATACAAGCTGGCACGCAGACCCCGAAGCAAGATTTTATGAGGGAGAATATTGGATATATGCTACACGCAGCCTTCCTTTTAAAGAGCAACACAATCTTGATGCTTACCATTCTGTTGACGGCAAAGAATGGATAAAAGAAGAAAGCATCATTGATATGTCTGACTTCCCGTTCGTCTGGCAGGCTGTATGGGCTCCGACCATTATTGAAAAAAACGGTAAATATTATCTTATATTTGCTGTTAACGATATTCACGCAAACGAAGAACCCGGCGGTCTTTTGATTGTTGTGTCCGATTCTCCCAAAGGTCCGTTCAAGAGATTTACAAAGGCTGACGAGCTTGTCGGCGATATTATCAACGGCGCACAGCCTATTGATGCTCATCTTTTCAAAGATGATGACGGAACTGTTTACCTTTATTACGGTGGCTGGGGACACTGTAATGTCGGTATTATGAACGAAACAATGGATGGTCTTGTTCCTTTTGCGGATGGCGATCTTGTCAAGGAGATCACTCCGCCCGAATATGTCGAAGGTCCTTGTATGTTTAAAAAAGACGGTAAATATTATTTCCAGTGGTCTGTCGGCGGCTGGACTACCAGCACTTACGGCGTTTGCTATGCCATAAGCGATAATTCGTTCGGACCGTTTGATAAATATGAAAAGATTCTTGAGACTGATATGAACGTTGCCAAAGGTCCCGGTCACCACGGTTATCTTATCGAAAACGGTGATTATTATATTGTTTATCACAGAAGACCTCTCAGTGAGACCGATGGTAACTCGCGTCAGCTTTGTATAGACAAAATGCTTTTTGACGGCGACAAAATAATGAAAATTCAAATGACTTGATCTTAAAAGTCGAGAATAGGGGAGTTTGTGCATAACAGGCTCCTTTTTTGTATCAATATACATAATGTTACAGAAATTTCATACTTTATCTCGCTAAAATGTGTTGACAATGATGGGAAAGAGGAGTATAATGATTAGTATATTATAAATAAAAACGACCGCAAATGCGGATTCGGAGGTTATAAAGATGAGAGTATATAATTTCTCAGCAGGTCCTTCTGTCCTGCCTGAATCTGTTCTCGAAAAAGCAAAAAATGAAATGCTTGATTACGGTGGAAGCGGTATGTCCGTTATGGAAATGAGCCACCGCTCAAAAGTTTATGAATCAATCATTAACGGTGCCGAAGAACTTCTTCGTGAAGTAATGGGTATTCCGTCTAACTATAAAGTTCTTTTCCTTCAGGGCGGCGCATCTTCTCAGTTTAGCATGATCCCCCTTAACCTTATGAAAAACAACAAGATCGACCTTGTTCTCACAGGTATGTGGGCTAAAAAAGCAATGGAAGAAGCTTCCCGTTACGGTCAGGTCAATGTTGTCGGGTCTTCTAAGGATAAGACTTTCTCTTACATTCCCGAACTCGATAAATCCAAATTCGATCCTGAAGCAGACTATTTCTATATCTGTGAAAACAATACTATTTACGGTACAAAATTCCCCGAACTTCCCGACACAGGTAATGTTCCGCTCGTAGCAGACCTTTCCTCCTGCATTCTCAGCGAACCTATCGATGTTTCAAAATACGGACTTATTTTCGCAGGCGCACAGAAAAATATGGGTCCTGCCGGTCTTACCGTTGTTATTATCCGTGAAGATCTTATCGGAACATGCAAAGAGTTCACTCCTCAAATGTTCAAATATACAACTCATTCCGAAAACGGTTCTATGTATAACACTCCCCCGACATATGCTATTTATATTCATAAACTCGTTCTTGAATGGATCAAAGATCTCGGCGGCCTTGAAAAAATGGGTGAGATCAACCGCAAAAAAGCTGCTATTATTTATGATTATCTTGACAGTTCAAAGATGTTCCATGCAACCGTACAGGGAGATTGCCGTTCTCTTATGAACATTCCTTTTGTTACAGGTAACGAAGAACTCGATGCTAAATTTGTCAAGGAAGCAACTGCCGCAGGCTTTGTTAATCTTAAAGGACACCGTTCCGTTGGCGGTATGAGAGCAAGTATTTACAATGCAATGCCTATCGAAGGCTGCGAAAAACTTGTTGAGTTCATGAAAGAATTTGAAAGGAACAATGCATAATGTTTAGCATAAAAACTATGAATAAGATCGCCGCTGTCGGTACTGACAGATTCGGCGCAAACTATACAATTTCCGATAACGAACAGAATCCCGACGGTATTCTCGTTCGCTCCGCTTCTCTTCTTGATGGTAATTTTAACGACGGTCTTCTTGCTATCGCAAGAGCCGGTGCAGGCGTTAATAATATCCCCCTTGATATCTGTACTTCCAAGGGCATCGCTGTTTTTAACACTCCCGGTGCAAACGCAAACGCTGTTAAAGAACTTACCATTGCCGGTCTTCTTCTTTCTTCACGTCTTATCGTTGAAAGTATCAACTGGGCTCAGACACTTAAGGGTAAGGGCGATGAGATCCCCAAGCTTGTCGAAAAAGGCAAGAGTAATTTCGTGGGTCCCGAACTCGAAGGTAAAAAACTCGGTGTTATCGGTCTCGGTGCAATCGGCAGCCTTATAGTAAATGCCGCAAAAGGTCTTAATATGAATGTATACGGTTATGATGACTTCCTCTCCGTTGAAAGCGCTCTTCGTATTACAAGATCCATGAACCGTGTTGAAAACGTTAAAACTATATATGAAGAATGTGATTATATTACATATCATGTTCCCCTTAACGATTCTACTCGCCGTTATGTCAACAAAGAAGTTTTTGCTCAGATGAAAGACGGTGTTCGTATCTGTAACTTCTCCAGAGGTGAGATCATTAATGAAGATGACCTTGAAGAAGCTCTTAAGAGCGGTAAAGTTGCAAAATACGTTACCGACTTCCCCAATGAGCGCATTCTTTCCATGCCTAACGTAGTCGCTATTCCTCATCTTGCGGCTTCTACCCCCGAAAGTGAAGATAACTGTGCTGTTATGGCTGTTGATGAACTTAAAGATTACCTTGAAACCGGTAATGTTAAGAACAGTGTAAACTTCCCCAATGTTACATCCGAAAGAAGCTCCGGCGACCGCATTTGCGTTCTTCATAAGAATATCCCCAATATGCTCAGCCAGATCTCTTCTGTTCTCGGTGAAATGAATCTCAACATTGACTTTATGCATTCCAAATCTCGCGGAGAGATCGGTTATGCTCTTCTCGATATGACAGATGCAGTTCCCGATGAGATCGTTGAAAATCTTAAAAAGATCGATGGCGTACTTCTCGTAAGAGTAATTAAATAAATTTTTATAAATTATTAGGACCACTTCTTTTTGAAGTGGTCCTGTTTTTTACTTATTCAATGCTTCGTTAACTGTTGATTCTATTGCCTCAAATGCGGCGGAGGGTGTGTTTTTACCTGATATAAGGCTTGTGAATGCGCTTGTTATCTTGCTGTATTTTGATCCAAGCGGGCTCGACCAGTCGTATTTTGTGTTTTCAACCATTTTTAAGAACATCTCTTTATCTTTAGAGCCGTGATAAAATACGTTTCTTTCAAGAAAGTCGATCCATGCTTTTTCGTTCGTACCTTCAAGCGGTTCAAACAAAATATTCATCGCAACGCCGAGATCGTCTTTCTGCATCGGACCTGCGTCAACAAGCCAGTTAAGTCTTCTTCCCTGAGTTATATAACTTCCGCCAAGTCCGTATTCTCCGTCAGGACCCGCAGGAAATGTTATAAAACCGTATCCGTCATGTTTGTAAACAGGCGTATCACCATCTATATGGGTTTGTGTCATATGAGTAAAATAATAAGATTCGCCGACAAAAAACAGCATTTCATGATTGTTAAACTGTCCGTATCCCAATGGCTTAATTATTTTTTTACTGTTCAGACTTGCAAGCCAGTCAAATGCTTTGTATGCCTTTTCATCTGTTAATCCGAAAGAAGCTTTTCCGTTTTCGTTTTCGTTAATGATCTGAGCACCGTTAGAAAAAAGAACTGTTTGCGCTAACTGCGTATCGTTTCCGTAACCAAGACCTACTACTTTGAAATCACCGTCTTCATAAGTCGCCTGTTCAAGAAGCTTTTCGAAATTATCCCATGTCCATGTTCCGCTTTCAAGCATTTCATGAGGGCTTTGGGAAATGCCCGCATCACGCAGAACAGAATCGTCCCACATACAAACACCCAATATCGCAGGCATAAATTCCCAATGGTAGGGGAATGCACCGTATTGTTTTCCGTCAAAATATCCGTATCTTATAAAATTTTTGTTACCCCATTTTTCATCGTTTATATCAATGGTTGAAATATCGTCATAAGCATACAGCATATCCATTTCGTATATACTGTATATTTCATTCGCATGACAGTCAACGATATCCGGAACATCGTCTGTTCCTGCCGCAACACTTGTCATTATATGTGTTGAATATGCAACCGGATTTTTGTAGATGTTGATCGTCAGGTTGTATTTTTCTTCCATTTCATTATATCTTGCGATCAAGTTGTCACCCATGGAAGTAAAGCCCGATTCAGGCTTCCATTCATCAGGCCATCCTGTCATAATATTCAGTTTTTGACCTTCAAAATCCACAACGGAACTGTCTATTCCCATATTCAGATCTCTGTCAAAAACCTCTTCTTCAGCCGCACATGAAAACATCGATACTGTCATCGCTGAGATAATTGCCGTAACTGCCAATTTTTTTAACAATGAATACTTCTTCATAATATCATCTCCGTTGAATTGTTTTGATAAATTTGATTCGTGCTTCAACAACCCATAGCGGTCATAATTTCTATTATTTTGAGGTCTGTTTGCTTCATGCCTTCGTTTCCGAGAGCGGAGATATTTTTGATCGTTTGTTCTACACCTTTGCTTACAAGACCGTCGCCGCCGTAAAATTGACAGTCCTCGCAGAACATATCATATCCCATTATTCCTGCTTCGACCGCCATTGCTATCTTTGCCGCGCAACTTGCTTTTGCTCCGTCGCAAACGATGCCGCTTGATATGGCAAGCGCATTAACAAGCGTATGGTTTATCGTTCGAAGATCTTTTGTCATCAAATACGCAATACCTGCGCCTGCGCCTGCTCCTGCACTTACAGCTCCGCAGTAGGCGGAAAGCCTGCCGATGCCCTGTTTTAAATGCAATGTTATAAGATTTGAAAGAACAAGCGATCTGAAAAGCTCTTCCTCTGTCTTTTGATAATGTTTCGCATATACAATTACAGGCAAGCTTGCAGTCATTCCTTGGTTTCCGCTTCCTGAATTTATTATTACAGGCATATCGCATCCGCTCATTCTGGCGTCTGAACCTGCTGCCGCATATGCTTTTGCCTTGATCCTCACATCATCGCCTCGAAGAAGCAATATCTGACCGATCTTAGCTCCGTAATCTTTTGTCAAGCCTTCATTTGCAATAGCAGTGTTGTATTTTATCTGTCGATCGATTATTTCATAAACATCGTTGATCTCAACGGAGTTTGCAAAATCAAATATATCTGCAATGTTGAGAAGTGAATAGTCTGCTTCCGGACATTCCGCAGAATTCTCTTCATGTTCTTTTTCAAAAAGAATTTGTCCGTCTTTAATAATTTCAACAATGTTGGTATGCTCTTTGCAAATTCGAACCGATGCTTCATGCTTTTCGCTTTTTACCGTTATCTTTAAATCAAGAATATGACCGTCGGTAAACGGACTTACCGTTATTTTCATTTCAGCCATTCTGTCTTTAAGCGAGGCTTTTTCTTCATTGCTGACGTCTGATATTACCTCAAATTCTTTTCCTGCTTTCCCGAAAAGAATGCCGAGCGCAGCCGCCGCTGAAATACCCCTCATCCCACCGCTGTTCGGAATGATAACGCTTTTTACATTTTTGATTATATTTCCGCTTGCAAGAATATCAACAATAATCGGTGTTTCTCCTAAAACTTCTCTTGCCTTTGCCGCACAATATGCAACCGCTATCGGCTCTGTACAACCCATAGCAGGAACAAGTTCTCTTTTTAATATATTTATGTATGAAATATAACATTCCGAACCTTTATTCATATCTTTTCCTTTTCTATTTCTTTAAAAGTTCTTTCATTTTTGACCAGCCGTCATCGGCATAAAACCTATGACCGCCGTTACCTATAACATGCGCACAGTTTTCGGGTGATCCTGCAAGAGTATATAGCTCTTTTACAATATCAAACATTTTCTTAGCGCCGTCTATCGGAAAAATATTGTCGTCTTTGCCGCTTACAATAACGAGCTTTTTAGGCGCGATCATTATTGCGAGATCTCCCATATCAAAGTATTTCGCAATTCTCGGAATATAGTTGCACGAACAATGGGGTATCTTGATTATCGAATCGAGATATGTGCAGAATGCGCATGACGGCATAAAAGCATCAAATCTATGTTCTATACAAGCCGCATAATACGTCGCAGTTCCGCCTCCCGAATTGCCCATAAGGACAGAATCCTTCATTGTTGTAATATCGCTGAAATGAGCCTCAACAGCGTCTAACACACGGCTGATATCCCAAATTCTCTCGCCGATGACCGTTCTGCCTAACAGTATTCCGGTCAGTACAGGTCTGTCGCATGCGGGGCCGTATTCT
>SVMP01000082.1 GCA_015067385.1 Oscillospiraceae bacterium
CTTCAAGCACGCATACTGTTGCAATACCCGAAATATTTGAGGGCTTGCCCTGTAAAAAAACAGCGGACGGATTTCCGATCTCCTTAAGCCCTGTACCTGTCATTTCAAAAACGCCGATCTCATTTGTGGAGCCGAAACGGTTTTTGACGGCACGAAGCATTCTGTATTCGATATTTCTTTCTCCTTCGAAATACAAAACGGCATCAACCATATGTTCCATAACTTTCGGACCTGCGATCGAGCCTTCTTTATTTACATGACCGACGATAAACACGGGTATTTCTTTTGATTTTGCAAAACGCATGAGTGAAGCCGTACATTCTCTGACCTGAGAAACGCTGCCCGGTGCAGACGAGACGCTTTCATGGCTCATCGTCTGAATAGAGTCGATTATAACGAGCCCCGGATTTTTCTCCGTTGCCTGTTCGCAGACAGTTTCTATATCTGTTTGAGAAAGTATAAAAAGATTTTCACTCTGTACACCGAGCCTGTCGGCACGCAAGCGAAGTTGCTTCGGTGATTCTTCACCGGACACGTAAAGTATTGATATGGATTCGCCGAGCTTTTCGCATATCTGAAGAAGGATCGTTGATTTACCGATACCGGGTTCGCCCGAAACAAGAACCAAAGAACCTTTGACGATACCGCCGCCGAGAACTCTGTCCAATTCTCCGATGCCTGTTGACATTCTCGTTTCTTCTTTGCCTGTTATTTCCTTGAGTTTAACAGGGGAGTTTCCGCTTAATGCGTTTGACGCAGTTTTTTTGATCGGCTTTTCAGGTTTATCCGATATTATTTCTTCGTTTAACGTGTTCCATGCTCCGCATTCAACGCATTTACCTGCCCATTTGGGACTTACGGCACCGCATTCGGAGCAAACATATACTGTTTTTGTTTTCATTTTTGTCTTACTTTAAAATCTGAAATATAAAAATGGGTTGAAGCTTCCTGAAACAAGGCTTGCCGTAACAAGAAACCATATTACAAGTGATGCGGGAATAGCAGCGATCTCAATAGCCTTTCCGTATTTGGGCATGAGCTTGTTTTTGATATAGGGCAATGTGGGGATCGATGCGAATATAAGAACAACAAGAATTACAATGTTTGTTAAAAGCAAATAAACAAATCTTTCATCTGCGAACGGAACACCGCCGAAGCCGAACATTGTTGCAAGATATCTGCCGCAAACAGACATATCTTCAATCGCAAAGAATACCCAGCTTACAAGAACGATTACGAGCAAATATATATGTCTGAAAACTCTCGGGATCTTTTCCATCCATTTAAGCAGAAATTGCTTTTCTATAACGAGCAGTACGCCGAAGTAAAGTCCCCATATAATGAAGTTCCAACCCGCACCGTGCCAGAAACCCGTACAGAACCAAACGATAAAGATATTTCTGAAGAATTTCCATTTTGCAACTCTGTTGCCGCCGAGAGGGATATAAAGATATTCTCTGAACCAGGCGCCGAGAGACATATGCCATCTTCTCCAGAATTCTGTTGCGGATTGAGAGATATACGGGTAATTGAAGTTCATGCAGAATTCAAAGCCGAACATTCTTCCGAGACCGATAGCCATGTCCGAGTAACCCGAAAAGTCAAAATATATCTGAAGTGCAAATGCGATAATGCCGAGCCATGCCGTAAGAACGGTCATTTCCGATTGCGGAAGCTCTGAAACGGTCGTCCAAAGCGCGCCGATATTGTTTGCAAAAAGAACTTTTTTAGCAAGTCCCACGGTAAATAGCTTTACACCGTCGCCAAAGGTTTTAAACTCGTCGGTTCTGTTGTCGAGCTGTTCCGCAATGGTTTTATACTGAACGATAGGGCCTGCAATAAGCTGGGGGAACAGGGTGACATAAGCGCCGAAGCTCATAAGATTTTTTTGAACACTTGTAGCACCTCTGTAAACGTCTATTGTATAAGACATTGTCTGGAAAGTGTAGAACGAAATACCTATGGGGAGAACGACTTCAAGGAATTTGATGCCTAATCCGAAAATATTGTTGATGTTATCTATAAAGAAGTTGCTGTATTTGAAAAAGCCCAATAATCCGAGGTTAAGGATGACTGAAACGATTATCAGCGTTTTTGAAATATGCGGTTTTGTTTGCCTATATTTGTCTATATATAGCGCAAATATGTAGTTGTGAAGAATAGTGAATAACATCAGAAGGATGTATGTCGGCTCGCCCCATGCATAGAAAATTATGGAAACAACAAAAAGGACAGTATTCTTCCAAACATTTTTCTTGCCTCTCGGAACGATGAAATACAAGAACAGTGTTATAGGTAAAAAACAGAAAAGAAATAAAAGTGAACTGAAAAGCATGATTTTTCCTCGTTTGTTTGAAATTTATTGCGTTATCCGTCTGTTGATATTCTTTATAATTATATCACAGATCAAGTGCTGTTGTCAATGATATTTTTAACGGTTTCGTTGTTGTTTGGCGTTATTATCATAACAACGGCGTTTGAGTACATTATTATTTCGCCCTGCTGTGCGGTTTCTGCTTTTGCAGGGGCTTTTGCATTGCAGATCGATATGATCTTCTCCTTTCTTTTTTTAACGGCTTGCTCAACCATTTTACGTCCTTCTTCGGAGGAAAAACGGAAAATAGCGATTTCCGATATGTTCTTGCCTGCAGGTAAAAGAATGCAAAAATCATCAAGAAGCTCGGTTCTCTCGATATTATAGTAGTTCTTCAGTATATCCTTGCTGTTCGGATTTTCGGGAATATATTCTTTTGTCGCTTCCAATACGGTGTTTTTGGCGATCTCCGCCATAATTTCTTTTGAAGGCGACGACAGGACCGTTGACCGTCTGTTTTCGAAGCATCCGCTGCATGCTAATGTTATAACAAACAAAATTACTGCTGTTATTTGTTTTTTTGTTTTTGCAGATAGAAATGAGATCATATTGACTCCAAATATTTGATGTTTTTTTTAGAGAAAAGTTCCCTTTTATTCCGTACCTTTTTGTGAACAATTTATTTATTATTGTTTTGGTTATTATCTTTTTTATTCACATCAGTTTTCGGTTGGAAATATTTTTATTACATTGACAAAATAATGAAAATATGATATACTGAAACAGTTAGAAAATATTACCGTCAAACGGAGGTTAATTATATGACAAGTAAAGAAAGGGCAAAGGCGCTCGTTGCGCAGATGACTCTTCCCGAAAAACTTTCTCAGCTCACCCATGAAGCTGCCGCTGTCGAAAGACTCGGCGTTCCCGAATATAACTGGTGGAACGAAGCTCTTCACGGCTATGCTCGAAGCGGTGTTGCAACCATTTTCCCCCAGGCTATCGGTATGGCAGCATCTTTTGATACCATTCTCATGAAACAGGTCGGCGATGCTATCTCCACAGAAGCCAGAGCAAAATATAACGAATATAAAAAATTCGGCAAAACAAAAATTTATCAGGGTCTTACATGTTGGTCCCCCAATATCAATATTTTCCGTGATCCTCGTTGGGGCAGAGGTCATGAAACATACGGCGAAGACCCGTATCTTACCTCTGAATTGGGCGTTGCTTTCGTAGAAGGTATGCAGTACGGTTATGAAGAAAACCCCAAATTCAGAAAAGTTGACGCTACCCTCAAACATTATGCCGCTCACAGCGGTCCCGAAAAGGGCAGACATGCTTTCGACTCTATCGTTAACGAAAAAGATCTCAGAGAAACTTATCTTGCAGCATTTAAATATATTATCGAAAAAGCTCGTCCCGCAGCTATCATGGGTGCGTACAACCGTGTAAACGGCGAACCTGCGTGCGGTTCAAAGAGACTTCTTCAGGATATTCTTTTCGGCGAATGGGCTTACGACGGCTACGTTGTTTCCGACTGCGGCGCTATCTGCGATATCAACGCTTTCCATAAGCTTACAAAAAACGAAGCCGAAAGTGCGGCTCTCGCTGTTAATAACGGCTGTTATATGAACTGCGGCTCTGCGTTCAAATATCTTAAAGTTGCCGTTGCCGAAGGTCTTGTAAGCGAAGAGACTATTACAAAGGCTTGCGAAAAACTTTTTGAAGCTCGTTTCGATCTCGGTATGTTCGATGAAACCGAATACGACTCCATTCCGTATTCCAAAGTTGACTGCCCCGAACACAGAGCTCTCGCTCTCGAAATGTCCAGAAGCTGTACCGTTCTCCTTAAAAATAACGGTATCCTTCCCCTTAAACAGGATGACAGTCTCAAAAATATCGCAGTTATCGGCCCGAATGCCGATGCTCTCACCGTTCTCCTCGGTAACTACAGCGGTACTCCTTCCGAATATACAACTCCTCTTTACGGTATCCGTAATGCCGCAAGAAAATACGGCAAAGAAGTACGCTACGCTCTCGGTTGTAAACATACAAGCGCCGGCGGCGACAATGGCAGCATAGAAGAAGCTCTTATTGCCGCAAAATATGCAGATGTTGTCGTTCTCTGTCTCGGTCTTAATCCTCAGCTTGAAGGCGAAGAGGGTGACGCTTATAACAGCGACCTCGGCGGCGATAAGCCCGGCCTCGCTCTCCCCAAAGTTCAGACCGATCTTTTCGATATGATAAAAGCAGTCGGCAAACCCGTTATCGTTGTTAACGTTTCCGGTAGTGCTATCGATCTCCGTTTTGCCGATGAACAGGCAGACGCTGTTCTTCAGTGCTTCTATCCCGGTCAGGACGGCGGTAAGGCTCTCGCTGAGATCATCTTCGGCGAAGTTGAACCCACCGCTAAACTCCCCGTAACTTTCTATGCTTCCGACGATCAGCTCCCCGAATATACCGATTACTCTCTCAAGGGCAGAACATACCGTTATATGACCGAAAAACCGCTTTATCCGTTCGGTTACGGTATCGGTTATAATAAATACGAGGTTTCCAACGTTACATGTGATGCAACTGTCGGCGTTAACGGCGCTACCGTTACCTGCGATATCGAAAACCTCGGTGATCGTGACGGCGCTGATGTTGTTCAGGTCTATATCGGTCATAAAAATAAACCCGAAGCTCCTATCTATCAGCTTATCGCATTTGATAAAGTATGGCTTAAAGCAGGCGAAAAGAAATCTGTTACATTTGATATCCCCGTTGACAGATTTATGCTTTATAACAACGACGGCGAACTTCTCCTCGAAGACAGCGACGCTGTTATCTACGTCGGCACTTGCTCTCCCGTTAAAGACGAGCTTTGCAAGACTGTTGATATCTCTATCAGATCTTAATTTTTCAGCAATTTATGTTATAGTAAATCCTCGGCAAGAAATATCTTGCCGAGGGTTTTGTTATTATAAATAAACGATCTTTAATCCGTTTGCTTTATTACCATTCTGTCGTATGACGGTTCCAATGATTTTCCCGGTTCTAAGATCAGAAAATCTCCTTCGTTCCAATTACCGTTTACAAAATCTCTCATCAATCTGTCGGATCCTTCGTATGTTAACAACTCCAGTCCTGCTTTCGATGATAATTTTTCTACAGTTTCAATTCCGTTTTGACTCGGTATTTCGGGCCACGTTATGTAGGTTATATAACGATAGTTTTTTATCATCTCTTTATCCATTTCGAGAAGATATTCCACCGTATCTTCATCACCGTCAAAACGCTCCATGTATTCGTTTCTTTTACGGTCAACATCAGCCTGACCGACCTCTAAACAAAGATCCAACCAGCCTTGCGTATAGAAAAAAGTGCCTTTAACTTTTTCGAAATAATCGGCATACTTTTCTTTACTGCCCATAAAGTGCGTAATACAGTCATGCGCTCTCGGAATAACCAATGGTAATCTCTTGCTTTTCAGTCCGACAAGTGCATTTGAACAAAGCCCGTATCCGAGTAATATTGCCTCTGCTTTTTCCATGCATATCTTATTTGAATGATGATCTTCGCCGCTTTCAAATAGGTCTATTTCGTTTTGCAATGCTTCTCTCAGGAGATTTGGTGAAACGTGCAGATCCTGTTGCATGAAAGTTATATCTATCGAGTTCGGACAAGACGGTATAACAAGAGACAGTTCTCTTTGAAAAATCTTGCAAGCCAATATTTTAAAATATCTCATGGTAAATTAAACCCCGTATTTCAATTTAACTCTTTCCAATTTCTCTCCGAACGGTTTTGCGAGCAGGGCGAAGAAAATAAGATTTGAGAGAGAATAAATTGCGGTATGCGGAATGGCGGTTATAAGTGCGGCAATATATATTTCTGATGTTAATGCATTGCTGTACCAAGTAACAGACCAAAGATCCATAACAAATGAATACATTATTCCCGCCAAAACACCGTAAATTATAAGAAAAATACGGTTTCTTTTTAAATATTTAGATAAAAGACCGCCTATAAGCCCGATCATTCCCCATGCAAACATCTGAAACGGTGTCCAAGGACCGTGTCCGAACCAGAAATTTGAAACGAGCGCAGACATCGCTCCGACGAGAAAACCGGCCTCTCCGCCGATATATACCGCTGTTATAACAGTCAACGCCGTTATCGGCTTGAAGATCGGAATAAATCTTCCGACGACAGACAACGCTGTCATAACCGCAACGATAACAAGACGTCTTGTTCCCGTTTTTTTCTTTTCAAATCCGCTGATAAAAAGCAGCAGGGAAAGAATGCTTATTATAATGCTGATCGCAGTATAGCTTTTTTCTTTAAACACCAAAACACCGACGGCAAGTATCGCAGGAAGAAGTATAAACGGAATAATTATTTTCAGTGTTTTTCTCAGAGCGGCATTTTTTATTGTAATCATCTTTTTGCCGCTCCGTTCTTTTTCATTATTTCAACAGCATCGCAAACAGTCGTCACGTTATCGTAATATCCTCGTGTCATCTTGTTTGCCGCTGTCGTGTAAAAACTATTGCCCGAAAAGAATTCCTGCGGAGAAGAACAGGATGTTATCTCTCCTCTGAAAAACATCGCACATCTGTCCGCACAGTCTGCCGCAAATTCAACGTCATGTGTTACGCAAACGATCGTCATGCCCTGTTCTCTGAGCTTCTTTAAAACGTCCGTTATCGCCTTTTTCGCATATGCGTCAAGCCCTTTTGTCGGCTCATCCAGGAGCAGAAGTTTCGGCTTTGTCGAAAGAACTTTCGCAAGCGCAAGAAGTTGCTGCTGTCCGCCCGAAATATCGTAGGGATGTCTGTCGTTTAACTCCGAAAGGTCATACGGAAGATCGGATGTGTCAATATCAACATCAGCAAGCTCTTCTTTTACCGTATTCTTCAAAAATACAGTCTGAACGTCCTGCGGCAAAAGAGACAGACAGTTTTTATAAAGCTCTCCGTTTTTATAATCCTTTATCTTCTTACCGAAAACCTTTATATTGCCGGAATATGGCTTATTGATGCCTGCCGCCGCCGAAAGACTTGTCGATTTACCCGAACCGTTGCCGCCGAGAATGCAGAATATCTCGTTTTCGTAAACCTTGAAATCAAGTCCTCGAATAATATCGGGCAGATCACGTTCGTATCTGAAATATACGTCCGAAAATTCAAGAACAGCGTTTTTCTTCTCGTCTTTTTTCTCTTTTTTATCGGCAGACCGAAGTTCGTTCTTGAAATTCTTTTCGATATATTCTCTGCCTTCTCTTACGGTAAGAGGGCAGGGGGTATCTGTTTTAAAATTATTGTATATCCTTACCGCCGCAGGCATACCCTCGATAAGCGTCTTGTTTTCGTAAAGCGCCTCAATGGTTTGCCTCGTTTCGCCGTATTTTACGATTTTACCGTTTTCCATTGCGAGCAGTTTGTTTCCCACGGGTATAATGTCTTCAAGTCGGTGTTCGGTTATAACGACCGTCAGAGAAAGGTCTCTGTTCAGCTTTGAAAGGGTTGCGATAAAGTCCGATGCGGCAATCGGGTCAAGCTGTGCGGTAGGCTCGTCCAAAATCAAAATATCGGGCTGCATGACCATTACGGATGCGAGGTTCAGCAGTTGCTTCTGACCACCCGAAAGCTCGTTAACGCTTTTTTCAAACCAGTCTTCTATCCCGAAATAGCACGTCATTTCCGAAACTCGTCTTCTTATAACATCTTTCGGAAGCCCCATATTTTCAAGGCCGAACGCTAATTCATGCCAAACCTTGTCTGTAACTATCTGTTCTTCGGGACGTTGTGCAACAAATCCTATTGAACAAGCCGTTTCTTCTTCAGACATTGTGTAAAGGTCTTTGCCTTTGTAGTATATTCTGCCCGTGAGTTCTCCAAGAGGTGTTATCTCTCGTTTCAACATTCTCATAAGCGTCGATTTACCGCTGCCCGTAGCACCGCAAACCGTTACAAAATCTCCTCGTTCAACCGAGAATGATATGTTTTTCAGCGCTTTTTTCTCACAAAGTGGATATGAAAAGCTCAGATCTTCGATTTTAAGTATTTCCATCTTATCTTTTCCTCCACTTCGATCATTGTCGGTAAAAATGCTAAAATTCCGTATGAAATATATGTTATGAATGAAATTATATTTGTTTCTGCTTTTACGATCATCGGATAAAACTCAAAATCAATGGCTCCCGAAAGTATTCCGGTTAAAACAGATGCAAAAAGCATGAGCGTTGTTAATGTTAAAACAATATCCTGACGTTTGAATTTGAATATCGAAAAATGAGTTCGTTTTTTTATTCCGTAACCTCTTGCCGTCATGCTGTCGGATGTTATAACACCGTTTTCAAGAACCCATGTTACCATTACCGAAAAAACTCTTATACCGCCTCTTATTTTTCCTGCAAGATCATTGTCTCTGTAAAGGCCGAGAGCTTGTTGCGCATGAATAACTTTTTGTGTCTGCTTTTCAAAAAGAGGTATATAACGAAGCGTCATTGAAAGGATAAGCGCAAATTTCGGGGACAAGCTTCCGAGTAAGTAGAGCAGTTTGTCGCTCGTCATTATTTGTGAAAATGTTCTGAACCAATAAATGATCCCGATTATCATAAGTCCCGAAGCCACACCGTAGAGAATTGCTTCGAGTGTTATAGGGTTATCATTGACAACTATAAGAACCGTAACTCCGTTATGATTGAAAATCGGGTTGATAATAACCGTAACGGCAAACATCAGTAAGAAGAACAGATGTGAAGATACGCCTGACAGCTTGTTACGTATAAAAAAAGTAACGAAAGCACCGACAGCAGACAGTAAAATAATT
>SVMP01000083.1 GCA_015067385.1 Oscillospiraceae bacterium
TCCTCGGTAATACTCCGAAAGACGAAGCGCAACAGCTTATTGAGTGCTTGCTTCTTAAAATGTTCGATCAGGAGGATATAAATAATAATTATCTCGGCAAATATGCCGCACAGCTCGTTGTAACTCTCGGCGGCGTTCTTCCCAACGGAGAAAATGCTGTTAATGACGTTACGATGATGTTTCTTGAGGCTATTGATAAAGTACGTCTTCCCGACCCTGAATTTAACCTTCGTGTAAACAGTAAAAATCCCACCGAATTTATCGACAAAGCCGCAGAGCTTACTATCTCCGGCTGTAACTTCGTTTCTTATTATAATGATGATCTTTTTGTCGAAAGCCTTTATAGAGCAGGTGTTCCTCTTGAATATGCCCGCAATTACGGTTTTGACCTCTGTCAGGATATCAATATTCCCGGTTACGGCGATTTCTGGCTCGTCGGCAGTCCGTCTTTAGTTTGGATGTTGCTTGATATACTGAAAAACGATCGCTCCTTTAAAACCTTTGACGAACTTATCGCCGAATTGAAAGTAAGGATCTCAGAACAAATCAAAAGGGATGTTGACAATTTTAACAATGCGCAGGAACAGATCTTACTTTATGCATCGGGTAAACTTGATGAATATTTTGACGGTGTAAAAAATCATAACAAGCCCGTTAACCGCGGCGGTAACAGCCCCATGGCTCCGCTTCCGTATCTGAGCGGTCTGTATCACGGTTGTATTGAAAATGCTCTTGATGTTACGCTCGAACCGTATCCCGTAAAAGATAAAGGTATGTTTTTCGGTACCGCTACCGAAACTATAAACTCTCTTGCCGCAATCAAGAAAACTGTTTTTGATGAAAAACGTTATACTCTTGATGAAGTCTTTGCTGCTTGCGAATCAAACTTCGAGGGCGAAAACGGAAAGATCATCAAGAACGTCCTCTTTAATTGCCCGAAATGGGGTAATGATGACAGCTATGTTGACGATATAGCAAAAGATATTCTTGAATTTTGCCTTAAAGAATGTCGTAAATATAAAACTTTTGCCGGAGGTCATGTCCTCGGCGGTATCCATCAGCCTCATCCCGTGCCGACAGGCGGAGGACTTATGGCAACTCCCGACGGAAGAGCAAAAGGCGAAGCCGTTGCCGTAACCTTGACTCCCGCAAGCGGTACAATGAAAAACGGTCCTACTGCTGCGCTTGCCTCTGCATCAAAGATAGATCCTATGCTTGTTCAATGGAACTATTGCGTTATGGTCAATTATTTTGCTTCGGTATTTAGAGGTAATAACGGTAAAGAAACATTCAAAACTCTTTTGAACGGTTACTTTAAAAATGGTGGTCTTCAGCATCAACCGAACGTCCTTGATGTCGAAGAGCTCAGACAGGCACAGATTCACCCCGAAAAATACAAGGATCTTATCGTTCGTCTTTGGGGCGTTTCTGCTCATTTTGTAGATCTTCCCAAAGAACTTCAGGATGAAATGATCTCAAGATTTGCTTATTAATGGATTATGATCTATGAAAATATTACTTAAAAACGGATCGGTCGTCAACGTATTTTCCGAGGAGCTTGAACGTGCCGATGTTTTGATAGAAAACGGTACAATAATCGGGGTAGGGGACTACTCCGATGAACCTGCCGATAAAACCGTTGACCTCTCGGGAAAATTTATTTGTCCCGGTTTTATCGACAGCCATATTCATATTGAAAGTACGATGCTTTCGCCGATTGAGTTTTCACGTGTTACCGTTCCTCACGGTACTACCTCAGTTGTTGCAGATCCCCATGAGATAGCTAATGTTTGCGGTACGGACGGACTTCGTTATATGCTTGCGGCAAGTGAAGGACTTCCTGTTTCTGTTTATTTTGTCCTTCCGTCATGTGTTCCTGCAACATCTTTTGATGAGGCGGGCGCTGTTCTTTCTGCAGATGATCTCGCTCCTTTTTATTCTGAAAAAAGAGTAGTGGGATTGGGTGAAGTGATGGATTATCCCGGTGTTCTTTCTAAAAACGAAAGCGTGATTTCAAAGATAGATTCCGCAAAAAAACACGGAGCAATTATAAATGGGCACGCACCTCTTCTTTCGGGTAAAGACCTTGATAAATATGTTTCGATGTCAATTCGTGACGATCATGAATGTTCGTCTGTCGAAGAAGCAAAAGAACGTATAAGAAAAGGTCAGCGTGTTATGATCCGTCAGGGAACAGCCGCGAAAAATCTTTGCGATCTCCTTCCTCTTTTTGATAAACCTTGGTCCGATCGCTGTCTGTTGGTTTCCGATGACAAACATCCTGCCGATCTTCTTACTAAAGGTCATATCGATGATGCCGTCCGAATCGCTGTTGCTAACGGAAAATCGCCAATTATTGCTATAAAGATGGCTACGATAAATGCCGCCGAACATTTTCATCTTGCTGATATCGGTGCGATTGCTCCGGGGTATATCGCAGATATTCTCGTTCTTGATGATCTCGATTCCGTTAAGGTTCGTGATGTTTACAAAAACGGCAAACTCGTTGTTGAAAACGGTTCCGCTCTTGAAATTACGGAGCCGAAAGTTCCTGAAGAACTTGAAAATAGGGTGAGAGGTTCTTTTAATTTCAAAACCCTTTGCGAAAAAGATCTTACTGTCGATTGTAATGAGAAAAGAAATTGTAATGTCATTAAGATCCTTAAAGGTCAGATCTTGACAGAAAAACTTGTTTGCAATATTGATTTTTCGAGAAATAACGGAATAGATGTTGAAAACGACATTCTCAAGATAGCTGTTGTTGAACGTCATCATGCTACAGGGCATATCGGTCTCGGTTTTATTAACGGCGCAGGTCTGAAATCGGGTGCGATCGCTTCATCTGTTTCTCATGATTCTCATAACCTTATTATAATAGGTACAAATGAACGCGATATGCTTGTCGCCGCCGAACATATACGCAAAATAGGGGGCGGACTTGTTGCTGTCGATAACGAAAAAGTCATTTGTGAAATGCCTTTGCCGATAGCCGGTCTTATGAGTGATGAAAAAGCCGATGTGTGCGCTAAACAAAATGAGAATATCAGAAATGCGGCTCATAAACTCGGTTGTCCGACCGACGTTGAACCGTTTATGAATATGTCTTTTGTCAGCTTGCCCGTAATTCCTCATGTTAAGCTTACAACTCTCGGACTGTTTGATGTCGATAATTTCTCCCTTATTTCTCTTTTCGCCGATTAATTTATTTGAAATTTACATATACTCCTTTCAGTTTATTTGAGAGGAGTATATTCTTTTCTGCGGATCATAATAGGAAAAAAGTGAAAGTGTCCCTTGTTTTAAACGACATTATACCTTTATTGTTAAAAGTTTACGGCAAAAAATGAATAAGAGGTCGTTGTAAATGAATAAAGTGATAAAATATTTGTTATATATATTGCAAATAAGAATAAAATAAAGGGAATAATTGGTTAAGATAACGAAATTAGTGAATATAAAATTGAACTTTTTTAGGGTTGGACTTGACAAGCACGGTCGTTTTATGTATAATATAGTGTATAACTGTAAAGCGGACATGATCGCGCTTTGTGTTAAAAATTTATTTGGAGGATTTTCACAATGAAAAGACTGCTCGCAGTCCTTCTCGCATTCGTTATGTGTTTTTCCATGTTTGCTCTCGTAGCATGCGATAACACTGTTGACGAAGGCAACAATGAAGGCGACAACGTTGTTAATGAAGACAACGGCGACGAAAACAACGGTGACGAAAACAACAATGAAACCGTTGAGTATGATTATGACATCTATGCAGGTGTCGAAGGTAAAGACTATAGTGACGAAGCTGAATATACTCTTCTCGAATATATCGGCGGTACCACCGGTCTTAACTGGAACCCCCATGCTTGGGAAACCAATGACGACTCTTACGTTCTTGGTTACATCACCACTCCCCTTTATGACTTCGTAGTTAATGGTGACCTCTCCGGTTATACCATTATTCCCGAAGCAGCTGCAGAACTTCCTGTTGACGTAACTGCTTAATATGTCGGTCAGTACGGCATCGCTGAAGGCGAATCCGCTAAAGCTTGGAAGATCGCTCTTAACCCCGATGTTAAGTGGGCTGACGGAACTCCTATCAATGCAGAAACTTATGTTTACTCCATGAAGCAGCTCCTCGATCCCCTCGCTCTTAACAGACGTGCAGACTCTTTCTACTCCGGCGATTTCGAAATCGTTAACGCTAAAGCTTACTTCTATAACGGTAAGACTTCTTACGCTCTCGCAGGCTCTGCTCTCGCTGATGCAATTGCTAACGGCAACTGCTACATCGATATGGGCTTCTGGGGTTGCGTAGGCGCTCTCGACGCTGAAGGTAACGCTGCTCCCCAGTACATCAACATCACCGATGACACCATGTACCGTGACGAAGCTGTTGCTGAAGGCGAAGCTGAAGACTGGATCTCCGCTAAGTACCTTTACGAAACATACCTCGCTTCCGGTATGCCTTACGAATCCTACGCTGCTGACTACCTCTACGTATCTCAGTCTCTCCCCAAGGTTACCTTCGAAGAAGTTGGTATCAAGGCTCTTGATGAATACACCATTCTTCTCGTAACTGCTAACCCTGTTGCTGAACCTGAATTCTACATGCCCTACAACCTTTCTTCTACTTGGCTTGTAAAACAGGATCTCTACGAAGCATGCCAGACTTGGTATGACGCTGCAGGTAACGTTGTTGAAGCAGGTTCTGCTGATGCAGCTTCCGTAACCAACACCTACTGCACCACTGTTGATAAATCCACTTCTTACGGTCCTTACGACCTCACTTTCTATGAGCTCGACAAACAGCTCACTTTCACCAGAAATGATTCTTGGTTCGGTTACTCCGACGGTAAACACGTTGGTCAGTACCAGACCGACAAGATCTCCTGCCAGGTTATCGCTGAACACAAGACT
This sequence comes from Oscillospiraceae bacterium, assembly GCA_015067385.1. GTDB lineage: Bacteria > Bacillota > Clostridia > Oscillospirales > UBA644 > HGM12619. Next base: position 4,918 of record SVMP01000083.1, read on the forward strand.
GCTCTCCAGTCCTTCCTTAACGGCGAAATCGACAGCATCGGTCTTGACTCTACCGACCTCGAAACTTACGCTTCCAGCGACAGACTCCTCTACACTCCCGAATCTTACACCACTAAGATCTCTTTCAACACCAATAAAGAAAAACTCGAAGCTATCGGTAACAACGCAGTTATCCTCACCATCCCCGAATTCAGAGAAGCATTCTCTCTCGCTATGGACCGTGAAACCTTCTGCTCTGAATACACCGCAGCTCACGAACCCGGCTACGGCCTCCTCAACTACATGTACTGCTACAACCCCTTCACCGGTGAACTTTACCGTGACAGCGAATACGCTATGAAGGCTATTGTTGATCTTTACGGTATCGAATACGGCGAAGGCAAAGCATACGGCGACCTCGAAGAAGCTTATGACTCCATCACCGGTTACGATCCCGCAAAAGCTACCGAACTCATGAAGACCGCTGCTCAGAAAGCAGTTGACGAAGGTCTCTGGGACGGCGAATCCAACATCGTTCTCGACTTCCGTGTATACTCTTCTGACGAAATCTACGTTCAGATGTTCACATTCTTCGATGAATCCCTTAAAGCAGTTTGCGTAGGTACTCCCTTCGAAGGCAAGATCGCTCTTCAGATGACTGAAGACCCCGACTACTATGAAACCATGTACTCCGGTAACGCTACCATCATCTTCACCACTTGGGGCGGCGCTGCTATGTCTCCGTTCACAATGCTCTATCAGTGCTACTGTGACGCAGCTGACGGTTCCGGTAACCAGATGGAACTCGGTTATGAAACCGACAAAGTTATGGTTGAACTTACCGTTAAGGGTACAACCCTCGAAACTTCTCTTCAGAACTGGGCACACTGGTGTAACGGTGACGCTGTAGAAGTTATCGATTCCAAACTCGGCAAATTTGCTGACTACACCTATCCCGAAAGATGTGAAGTATTCGCAGCTCTCGAATATACTTACCTCGACAGCTTCGTAACCGCTCCTATGTACTATAGAAACGCTGCTTCCCTCCTTTCTCGTAAGCTCGAATACGCTACCAATGACTATCTCCAGATCGTTGGTTACGGCGGACTCAGATACATCACCTTCAACTACACTGATGCTGAGTGGGCTACTACTAAGAGCGGTATCTCTTATTAATTTGAATTTATAATTTAAATAATTTGATACTCTCTGAGCCATCAGGCTCGTGAATGTGGATCTTCGGGCGGTTACGGTTTCTCGTATCTGCCCGAAGATTCGGCTATATCCAAAACAGTATGGGTAGACCCCGATTATTCTTATCGTGATCTTCTACGCACACTGCTTTGGATATAACCGCATAAAAATAATCTTTTTTAAGAATGGAGTTTGGAGACAATGGTAAAATATGCCATAAAAAGAGTTCTTCTGATGATATTTACATTGTTCGTCATCATGACAATGTGTTTTGTCCTCATTAAACTTTTACCGCTCCCCGCAGTAAAAGAAATGGGTAAAGATATCAATATCATCCTTATGAGACGTGAACAGATGGGTTACGGCAAACCTATACCCGTGCAGTACGCTCTCTTCCTCAAGTCTGTTATTACTCAGTGGGACTGGGGCGTAGGTGAACAGATGTATGAGACTCTCGAAGTATGGGATGTTCTTATGCAAAAACTTCCGTATACTATCACCGTAAACCTATATTCGATACTAATTGCGATCCCGATAGGTCTCGCTTTCGGTATCTATGCGGCTCTTAAAAAGAACAAATGGCAAGACCATGTCATATCGACCGCCGTTATGATCTTCATATCGGTTCCGTCTTATGTTTATGCGTTCCTTGTTCAATATTTCCTTTGCTTCAAGGCGGGACTTTTCCCGATTACCATACCGTCGGCGCAAGATGCCTCATTGTTCAGCATTAAAATGTTTATCAGTATGATGCCTGCTATCCTTTCTCTCGGTTTTGGTGTTATTGCCGGTCTTACACGTTACACCCGTGCCGAACTTTCCGAAGTTCTTACAGGTGACTATATGCTTCTTGCAAGAACAAAAGGTCTTACAAAAGCTCAGGCTACCGCACGTCATGCTATGCGTAACGCAATGGTCGTTATTCTTCCTATGATCATCGGCGAATTTATTGGTATTATCCAGGGTTCACTTCTTATTGAACAGATTTTTGCTATTCCCGGTGTTGGCAGCCTTTATATCAGTGCTATCAACCTTCGTGATTATAACTTCTTTATGGCTCTTACTTTCTTCTATACCTTTATCGGTCTTTTCTCCGGTATTTGTATGGACATCAGCTACGGCTTTATCGATCCGAGAATCAGAATGGGGGGTAAAAAATAATGCAGAATAATGAATATATGAATATCCCCAAGGAAAAATTTGAATTGGCTTCTCATGGCGAAAAGATCTATGATAAGAAGCTTGAAACAAAGCCTATCGGTTATTTTATGGACGCATGGATACGTTTCCGTAAAAACAAAAGCTCTGTTGCCGCCGCTTGCATTATTCTTTTCCTTGTTATTTTTGCTATAGTTGTTCCGTTATTCTCTCCCTATACTGTTACTGACCGTGACGGCTATTATAAGACTGTTCTTCCTAAAAATGAGCTTTTTGCTGATCTCGGTTTAGGCTTCTGGGACGGTTCTTCAATGAAGACATATCCGAAGGCAGGCTATCAGTATTATAATTCTATCGGTGTTGAAAGCGGCTTTGATGCTGTTATCGGCGAACCGAAGATCCTTACAGATGCAGAGGGTAACGAATCTTATAAATTCAGACTTGATTCGTACAATACTGTAGGTTATGTTTTCCTTAATCTTACCGCAGAAGAATTTATCGCTCTTCAGCAGTATCAGGATGAAAATCAGATTCAGGTAATCTATCCCATGCCCGATACGTATAAAACCAATTATACTATCGGTAACGCAGGCGCAAACTTCTGGTACAAGCTTAAAAATGAGAAAGCTAACTCTACCGGCGAACCTGCGCTTGATAAAGACGGTAAATATGTTCCCAACTATATAACCAGCTCCAATAAAGAGCGTGGCGACTATACCTCTACCATGCGTATCGAAGGCGATAACGGTGAGGGTGGCGACTGGTATGTTTACGCTGTAAAGAATCAGACCGGTTACAAGGTCCGTGTTCTTTACCGTGAATATTATATCTATAAGAACGGTCACGAACCCCTCTTCCTCTTTGGTACCAATGCATACGGTCAGGATATTTTCACTTGTCTCGCGGCAGGTGCAAGACTTTCTTTCCTCCTTGCTATATTTGTTTCTGTTATTAATCTTACTATCGGTGCGATCTACGGTTCTATCGAAGGTTATTACGGTGGTGCTACAGATATTATCATGGAACGTATAAGCGATATTCTCGCATCTGTTCCGTTTATCGTTGTTGTAACATTGTTTAAACTACATTTGGCGGAAAAAGTCGGTATGTTGCCGTCATTGCTTTTCGCATTCGTTTTGACCGGTTGGGTAGGCATGGCGTCCAGAGTTCGTCTCCAGTTCTACCGTTTTAAAGGTCATGAATATATTCTTGCTGCAAGAACACTCGGCGCTAAAGATGGAAGACTTATGTTCAAACATATCTTCCCGAACTCCATCGGTACTATCATCACCGGCGCTGTTCTTATTATCCCCGGTGTTATATTCTCCGAGTCTTCTCTTTCTTATTTAGGTATTATCAATCTCGAAACTTCGGCACTTACGTCCGTCGGTACTATGTTGGCGCAAGGTCAGGGTTATTTGCAGACTTATCCGCATATCATCTTGTTCCCGGCGATCTTTATTTCGCTGCTTGAAATTTCGTTCAACTTATTCGGTAACGGTTTGCGTGATGCGTTCAACCCGTCGCTTCGTGGAGTGGAGGAATAAAGTATGGCAAATAAATTAGAAGTCAGAAATCTGCGTATTTCTTTCCGTACCGTTTCCGGTAAACTCCAGGCGGTCCGTGATATTTCTTTCGACCTTAAAGACGGCGAAACTCTTGCTATCGTTGGCGAATCCGGTTCCGGTAAGTCCGTAACATCCAAAGCTATCCTCGGTATTCTTGCAGGCAACTCTATTGTTGACGGCGGCGAGATAATTTATGATGGCAAAGACC
>SVMP01000084.1 GCA_015067385.1 Oscillospiraceae bacterium
ATATTCAACGGCGTCGGCGATATAATCAAATAAAGTGTTTATATAACAAAAAACAGCGTTATACTTTATCTGTAACGCTGTTTTTTATATTCTACTTCTTATTTCTGTTTCTTTCAAACAGTTCGATCGTGCCGAGAACTGCGAATGATGCGATAAACCCTCCGATGAAAGCTGAAATGGCGGGGACCCATACTGCGACGGACCATTCGGGGTGAGAAAGATAATAGAGACTTCTGGCAATTGTTAAACAAGCTGCTATGCAGAGTGATTTGATAATTACTTTTTTCATTTCAGTTTAACTATCTCCCTTCCCGTTTTATCTATAATGAATTTTCGAAACTCTTCCTCTGTTCCGCCTGTCAAAGTTCTTTTATCGTACACATAAGCGGTGTATTCGTCGAAAATGAAAACGAAATAATTCCCCATTTCTGCGGTTATCTTATGGTTGCCGTACATCCATTGCTTTGTTTCGTATTCTGTTGTGGATGTATACCAGCAATCGTAAAACACGGTAACATTTCTTTTCAATCGCTCGTCTACAGTATATTGTGCGGTTATTCCGTTGATAAGATCATAAAAGATTATCATCAGCAAGGTAAATGTTGCAAGAAAAAAGCTTGTAATCGTCATTATATCCCAAGAAAATTCTCTTCCGGGGGGTAAAAAAGGAAGCAAGTAGCACGCAATGCATAAAACGATTTGGAGAATATCTCTTTTTAAAGTCTTTTCTCTCCGTAAAGTTTTACGCAATGCTTTCGACATTACCGTAACGGCTTTAACACCGTATATCGTATCAAATGTAAATTCCATTTATACCTCCCAAATATACATTACTATAAAAATAATAACATAAATGTGAAAAAATGTCAAGTTAATTTCGAAGATTTATTTTGCAAATTACGTTTTTTATACGTAAACAGTATTTATAATTATCTACAAAAACGAAGGAGGTCGATCATATGTTTGAAAATATTGAATGGATTTTTTTTGATGTAGGTTCAACTTTGATCGATGAACATCTTGCTTATGAACATCGGTTTGAAGAGATAGCTGTTTTGTCGGGCGTGAGCTATAATGATGTTTATCAAAAAGCAATGGAGTTTTATCGGCAGAACAAAAAAGGAGATATAGAAACTGCCAAGCTCTTTGGGGTTGAGTTGACCGCGTGGCATAATGAGGATGAGCTTCCTTACGGCGATGCCGCCGAATGTTTAAAACAGTTAAGTAAAAAATACAAAATAGGCATAATCGCAAATCAAAAGCTCGGAACAAAAGACAGATTGGAAAAATACGGACTGCTGAAATATATTGACCTTGTCATTTCTTCTGCGGAAGAGGGTGTTTCAAAGCCGGACAGACGTATTTTTGAGATCGCTTTAAACCGAGGCGATTGTCTGCCCGAACGTGCGGTCATGGTTGGAGACAGGATCGATAACGATGTCATTCCTGCAAAAATGTTGGGGATGCATACCGTCCGGATAAAACAAGGCTACGGAAAGTATTGGAATACAACAAACGATATAGAAACTCCGGACTGTTCCGTTGAAAGTCTGACGGAATTGTGTAAAATATTATAACAGAGAAGAGAAGACTCATTTTGAGCCTTCTCCTTTTGTTTTATTTCGATGATTTTACGGTAAGACTGTCGCCTTTATTTCCGTCAAAACAGATATATCCGTCTTTGACTTCATATTTGCCGCCCGAAGCGGTAATATCGGATATATTCATTCCGTCGGGAAGTCTGATCTTTGTGCTTCCGTCTCTTGTAAAAGTGATTTTTGCGTTTACGGACGTTTCGTTCCACTTTATCGAAACTTTTCCTTTTGTAAATCTCAATCTGTCAGCTGATCCCTTTGCAAGTCTTTCGGACATTGCGGGGAGTATCTTTATAATTCCTTTTCTTTCATCAAAGACCATTTTCTGAACGGCGTTGACAAAGCCCATATTTGCGTCAAGCTGAACGACTGCGGGAGTCCAGTCGAGTGTTATGCCCATTCTGCGGTAGTCATTATGCATTGTAAAGAAATTATTAAGCGTAGCCCCTTTTGTTAATGTATCGAGACATTCGAGCACTCTTTCGCCTCTGCCCATTGTTGCATATATCGATGCCATATGCGCAAGCGACCAGCCCGACTGTGCGCCGAGTTTACGCAGATCGACAGCACGTTCGAATGCTGCATACAGTTCGGGATCCTCTTCTTTTGACACCTCTTCGCCGGGGAACAGCGGATAGATGTGAGAAACATGACGGTGGTTATAATTTTCGTTAAGTTCGGGCGTTGCCCATTCTTTAACGGCACCGTCCTCATTGATGAGGTATTCGGGCATATCGGAAAGCGCTTTTTTTAGCTTTTCGAGGTATTCTGTATATTTGCCTGTTTCGTTGATGAGGTTTATCAGATTAGTGAAGACCTCTTTCATTATCGCTATCTCAATGACTGCGTTCTTTGTTACGGGGTTCGGATGTCCCATTTGAGATGTCGCTTTTTCAATGAGATTTTGAGGGGTGTTTTCGGGCGAAACGCTTGGATAGTATACGATCTTTCCGTCTTTACCGTATCTTATATAGCTCAGATAGAAATTCGCAGTCTCGATCATGAACGGCAGTATCTTTTCATCGAGCGTCTTTCTGTCGCCTGTCATTTGGTAATATTTATAAAAATGCTGAGATATCCAGCCTGCAACACCTGTAAAATTAAGTATTACCGGGACAAAAACGGAGAAATGACGGTTTGCGGGTGAGGTATATGTTCCGATAAAAATACCTTTGCATCCGAGCAGCTTTTCTGCGTTTTCGCGGAAATCGTCCATTTTTGAATAATAATAATCGATCAGCGGCATAACAAGTTCGCAAAGACCGCCGATATTTGTGTGCCAATATATTATCTCAACATTCTCGTTTGCAACGTTCTGCGACCACATGGGATAATATTTACTGTGCCACAATCCGTAAAGAGGGAACGGCAGTCCGTTTTTGTTTGTTCCGCAAATGAAAAGATAACGTCCGAATCGCCACATCTTTTCTATAAGTTCGGGGCTTGCTTTGTCTTCGTATGCTTCATCAAGAAGCTCTTCGTTTGTTTTATTCGTGCCTCTGCAAAGGCGGATATCGGCGGATGTGTACAACCTTTTATGAAGAGAAACATGCTCTTTGAGCTTTTCTTCGTAAATAAAATCTTCGGGAGCTTTCAGTTTGTTTGTTGAACGCTCACCCGAACAGCATTTTACGGCTATCCTGAAATTTTTACCCTTGATTTTTATTCTGCCTTTTTCCAATACCGATTCCGCACCGAATATTCTTACTTTTGCACCGTATTCGTTTAATTTTGTTTTAACGGAATAATCAATGCCGTTGTCTTCGTAGATGATCTTCAGATCGTCTTTTATTTCTTCTCTTATTTTCTGCGGAGCCTGCGAGCCGTCGTCAAAAAGGTCAAAGGTAATGAACGCTTCGGATTCTTCGTTTGCGGAGAACTCATAATAAAACGTGTCATCTTTTCGGGATATAAAGCTTTTTCTTGAAACAGTCTTTGTCTTTTGCGAATATTTTACTTCGCATTCCGCTTTGTCCATATAAAGGATTCTGCGGTAATCTGAAAAGAGCGCGTCTGTCGGAAATTCTATTATCATAGAGCCGAGCGGGATCGGAGAACCGGTGTCGCTTTCATATTTTTCTTTAACAAGTTCGTCGAACATCATATTGTTCGCTTTCGCATAATCGCCTTCATCGATCGCTTCACGCATCTTATCGACAATACCGTTAAGCTTCGGCAATCCGTTAAAACGGTGATGTTCCCAGATATCCGTTCTGTTGAATATAATTTCTTCCTTGCCGACGTTGCCGAAAACCAATGCTCCGGTTTTTCCGTTGCCGAGGGGCAATCCCTCTCTTCCGAGATCTCCGGACCAAGAAGCAGGTCGCTTCATGAAAAGAATATCGTTTCTGTTCATTGTAAATTCCTTCCTTTTAAAAGGACTTGCCTCACGGTTTGATATGAGGCAAGTCGGTACGGTTATTTTTCTCGTTCAAAAGTAACAACTATCGTGTCTTTTGCTGTCCATGAAAGTGTGTCGCATGCCGTTACGGAAATAACTCGCCAGCCTTGTTTTGCAAGTGCGTTCATTTCTTTTTCGGCTTCTTTAACGCTGTATACCTCAACCTTTATATTCGTACATTACGTCACCTGTTAAAATATAAATTCTTTTTGCGCTCTGATGATCTTAACAGTCTTCAATTCCGTAATTTCCTTTAAATCTGTCGGCTTTTCTATCATTTTCGAGCCTACGGAAATTATAATATCATGTTTTCTGACGCCTATTTTAAAGAGAGGGGAGCTGTCGTTGAGTTCTTTTACAAATGCGCCTTCGTAGTTTGAAAGTCCTCCCATTGAACGAATCGAATCATCAATTTCGGTCAATGTTGCTTCCATGATCTTGACTGATGAAAGACCTTTCGCCAAAACGGTGTCGATTATCGGTTTGGGTTTGTCTTTACGTCCGAAATCCATAGAAAACGGTTCGAAATATATCTGAGTGGGAGTCATCGAAAGAGCGAAATCATCATCTTTATCGCAAATGTAATTGGTATAATCTCCGAGAAGCTCTTCGTTGAAAATATCTTCGCTTGCACCCGCAAAAAGATTGTTTTGCATACGGGTAGTGAACCCTTTGTTCGTTGCATAGATGCTCATCGGTCTTTCGGAAATAACTATGTTATTTTCGATAACGTCATCGTTGTTTTCAAATGTACAGTGAAGGTCGAAAGGCGCATTGACAATAAAATTGTTTCTGACCGTTCTCAAAAATCCTTCTCTTAATTTTATACCCACGCCGTAGCAATAGTTGTTTATTATCAGGTAATTGGATGAACCGTCGTCAAGGTCGATACCGAAGCCCCTTGTTCCGCATACCATGTTATGTGCTATAACAGTTGTTTCAACGGCATCGAGAGTTGCAACCTTTCTCTTTTCTTTGCCGTTGTTTCCGCCTGTGTCGTATCCTCCGAGAGACCAGAATCTGTCTCTGCCCCAGCTGTTGAACGGACCGTGGTCACCTGTTTCTCTGATGGTATCAAAAATAAGGTTATCAATAAATCTGTGACCGCCGAAAGAACCGTCGCAAACGTTCAAGCCTGCGCGGGGAACATGATGCATCGTACAGCCCTTTACCGTTATTCTCGAACAAACACTCATTGTTACCGGTGCAGTCTGCTTTTCATACTGACCGAGATCGTAAAAATAACAGTCTTCTACGGTTACGTTTCTCGGATAATCATCGGCGCACGGACCTTTTTCCATATCGGAAATAACGGTCCTGTGGTCATCCCATGTCGAAAGGTCTCTGACACATTTCTGATCGCCGAAAATACAGACACCGGACGCTCCGCAGGAAGTGAAATCGCAATTTTCGATACTGATGTCGTCAGCTTTGCCGTCAATAAATATACAGTTTCCGCCAACCTCGTTAAAATTGCAGTCGGTTATTTTAACATTTTCGCAGCCGAGCATATATATTGCTCCGTTTCGGGCAATACCCCAGTCGCTTCGTGTTATCATTTCATATTCGGAGCAGAACATCAATCTTTTTGTCTTTTCAAAAGAGATGTCTGATACCGAAATATTTTCGCAGCCCGTCAATTTGAATATTTCGCCGCATACCGCAGCTTCAACATCTCCGAGAACAACATTCTTTTCGGGATAAACGTAAAGAAGTCCTTCTTTTTTATCGTAAAACCATTCTTTCGGGCTGTCGAGCTCTTCGAAAATGTTCTCAACAAAAACGACCTGCTTATGATAATCGTTGCCTCTGTTGTTGTCGCCTATCCACTTTAAGTCGAGCGTTCCGTCTTCTTTTTTGCCGTTGATTATATAACTGTTGCCGCCCCATTCCGCACAGTGGAGTGCGCGTACATAACCGCCGCTCGGATCTTTCCATTTTGATATTCTTTCCGCAGATACGGCATCTTCGGAGTATCCGCCGAGTATTTTAGTCGGATCGAAATTGGGGTAACGCGCCATGATATATTTTTCGCCGTTTACGTAAAGCTGCTGAATATCAAGATCTTTTTCTGTTTCCAGAACGAAAATATTTTCATTATAACGCTTCCATTCGCCGCCGAGTACGATGCTGCCGGTTATAACGGTGTCCTTGTCTCCGACGATAGAAATATCTTTTTTGTCTGCAATGTTTATCGGTTTATTTATTCTGAACACACCCGACGAAAGACGCAGGGTATCTCCGTTTTTTGCCGCATCGACAACACTCTGCAGGCATTCATTTGTATTAACGTTTATATTCATGGTCTATACCTCTTTTGTGAACTCCGAAATATCTTTTCTCATAGTGTGTCTGTCGGACGGTGCCGCATCGTCAGCAGGATAGCCTACGGGAAGAATGCAATAAGGATAAAGATTTGCGGGCATGTCGAGAAGCGTATGGAGCTTATGCGGATTTATCATGCATACCCAAGTTGAACCGAGACCGAGGTCTTCGGCTTCGAGCGTCATATGAGTCGTTATTATCGAAACGTCCATTTCTGATCTCGGTCTGCCTGTGTACGGGTCGTGCCAGCACTCCTGAACCTCACCGCACATAACAAATATTACAGGTGCGTCAAAAGTGCAGGGGGAAACATCCTTCATTTTTTCACGCATTTCCTTACTTTTTACAACGTATATAAATTGCGGCTGACCGTTTTTTGCTGTCGGCGCAAGTCTTCCCGCTTCAAGTATTTTCTGTATTTTTTCGTCTTCCACAGCTCTGTCGCTGAATTTTCTGCAGGAATATCTTTCAGCTGCAAGTGAAATAAAATCTTTCATCGTTTGTCCTTTCTTTATTCTGCCTGATATTTTTCATTGTCAAGAGCGATATATCCGAGTAATCCGCCCCAGTGATAAAATTTATCGCTGTTTCCTACGCCGCAACCCATACCGTTGTCGCCGCTGTAATTTTCATGAACATGGCCGTGCATACGCCATTCTTTAAGGAGAAGCTCTTCGGATTTATCCGCAAAATCATTACATTCTTTTTTCAGTCCCGCATGCTTCATTGCAATATAAGCAAGGAAGTTTGTCGGTGCCCAGATACGTCCGCGCCAATAGTCCTGATCGGGATATGCAGGGTCATTTCTTGCAATAGTAGGCATAATATAATCGCCCCAGAATTCTTCGGGGTTGTAGAAATGTTCATCCATCATTCTGCGCTTCTGTTCTTCGGTAACATTATCTGCCTGCAAAGAATAGAAATTGCAGGGAGAAATACGCTTGGAAAGAGAACCGTCACGGAGATCTTTGTTTAGGAACAGACCGAATTCTTCGTCCCATAAAGTCTGCATAGCTGCTTCAACTTTTGCTTTTCTTTCTTCAAATTCGGAGATCAAGTCTTCTCGTCCGACGATCTTTGCAAGCTCGATCATGCAGCGGCAATCGAGAATATAAAGACCCATAAGTCCGACGTCTGCAAGCAGCATGATATTTCTCTCTTCGTCAAACGCCATATCGTCATACATCGGAGAATTGTCAAGTCCGCTTTCGAGCGCGCTTGCATATGTGCTATGGATCATGCGTTCACCGGGCCTTCCGTTTACCGGTTCATACGGATCGGAACCCCAACAGAGATAACCTTCTTCGGTCATTCGGCGGCTTGCGAACCATCTGTTCCAACTGAGCAGTGTCGGGAAAACATTTTCGCAGAACCATTTTTCAGGGTATTTTTTGTATATTTCAAGACAAACATATGAGCCCACCGGCGGCTGAGATCGGTCTCTCGATTTTGCATTGTTTGCGGAACCGAAATTCGGAACAAAGCCATTTTCCGTGACTTCATCCGTTATAGCTATTGCGTTGAGTTGTGCGAGTTCTTTGTTTTCAACGGATGCCATGAGTGCCGCGAAATATGTGTCCCAATCAAACAGTACATATCCACCTCGACCGACATTCCAGATTCGGGAAACGGGCGAGCAAACTCTGTCGTGTTCACACTCGTAAATCGTATCCCACGCAAGACAGGTCTTCATGGCGGTGTAAGCTTCCGAATGTTTGCCGTAAGCAGCATTCTCAATATCAAGTTTCGCTTTTGCCGCCGTATAAAGAGATTCTGCTTCTTCAACGGTGCAGGGCCGTGTTGATATTACGAATTTACGGTCGAGACGAACTGCGAGATAGGGTGAGAGCGAGAATGTATTTTGCTCTAAGACAGTCGGTGCTGTGGTGTAAACATCAAAACGTCTGTCTCCGCATACCGCATAAAGCTCACTCTCTTTTTTTGTTACAGACCCATCCTTGCCCCATAAAAGACAAGCTTCGATTATCATCGTCGGCGTTTTTAATCCGGATCTGAGAGGTTCGATTATTATTATCTGCTCATCGTTATCAACGACTGTTTTAACATCTATCTCAAGCTCGAGATATTTCAGATTCAACTGCGTGCAGTTGCCGTCATAAGTTCTCGCACCCGGAAATATCTTTTCGTCTTTGTCTCCGAATCTTCCGATCAGACTTTCCCTCAAAACTCTGCTTTCACTGTATTCCTTTATGCAAAGATTTATCGTAAAACCCTCGGGAAGATGAGAGTAGGAGAGAACATTGAGCGTATTCCATGTGTTCCAACCGACATTTGTTTTCTGTTTCAGCTCATTATAATCCATAATGTTACCTCATGGGTTGTAAAATCAGTTCTTGCTGTCTTCGTTGTCGAGTGCAATATATGCCAATAATCCACCCCAATGATAGAATTTATCGCTGTTGCCTTTGTTGCAGCCCATGCCCGTATCACCGCAGTAATTTTCGTGAACGTGGCCGTGAAGTCTCCATTCTTTGAGAAGAAGATCTTCTGACTTATCCGCAAAATCATTACATTCTTTTTTCAGTCCTGCGTGCTTCATTGCAATATAAGCAAGGAAGTTTGTCGGTGCCCAGATACGTCCGCGCCAATAGTCCTGATCGGGATATGCAGGGTCATTTCTTGCAATAGTAGGCATAATA
>SVMP01000085.1 GCA_015067385.1 Oscillospiraceae bacterium
TCGTGACCCGATGGCTATGCTTCCCTTCGTTGGTTACAACATGGGCGACTACTGGGCTCACTGGATCGAAATGGGTAAAAAGATCCCCAATCCTCCGAAGATCTTCAACGTTAACTGGTTCAGAACTAACGATGAAGGCAAATTCATCTGGCCCGGCTTCGGCGACAACCTCCGTGTTCTCCTTTGGATCCTCGGCAGAGTTGCAGGCACCGTTGACGCTGTTGAAAGCCCCATCGGTTTCCTCCCCAAAGCTGAAGATATCAATATCGAAGGCCTCGAAAACGACGGTATCACTCTCGAAGTTCTCAAGGATCTCCTTTCTGTTGATAAAGACCTCTGGAAAGAAGACGCTGACGGCGTAGAAGAATTCTACAACAAAGTCGGCGAACATACTCCCGCTGAACTCCGTAACCAGCTCGCTGCTTTCAGAGCAAGACTTGCTTAATCGGTTGATCTAATCAAAAAATATGTGCCCCGTACCGTTCGGTACGGGGCTTTGTATATAAGTTAAACGGAGAAGATCATTGCTTCTCCGTTTGATTTTTATTTAACGGATTCCATTTTCCTGTCAGATAGTAGATCGTAAACATGACGAACAATAGCATATTGTGCAGTATCATGCAAGCCCATGCAGAAATTAAGCCCATAGATAAAAGCTGGGTACAGATAAATGTTCCGACAATTCTTACGCCCCACATGCCGATTATATTGCTGATAAAAGGCATCATTGTTCTGCCCATGCCCTGCATCATGCCTTCAACAATGATCGAAACACCGTAGAACGGTTCTGAAACGGCAACCATGCGAAGAACTGTCGAGCCAAGCATTATTACCTGATCGTCTTTCGAGAAGAGTCTCATCATGTTCGGAGCGAATATGAAAAGAAGCGAGCCTGAAATTATCATCAGAAGAACTTCAATTATCAAGATCATTCTTGAGAGATCCTTGATCTTTTGTTTGTCTTTCGCACCGAGGGCGTTGCCGGCAAGCGTTGCCGCCGCGGTCTGCATACCGTAGCCCGGAATGTAAAATGCGGATTCAACAGTGTTCGCTATCGTGTGCGCTGCTGTCGATATCTCACCGAGAGAATTGACCATTGCGGCAAAACAAACGTAGCCGAGAGACGTTGCAAACCTCTGCATTGCGTTCGGGAGTGCGACTTTTAAACAAGGCTTGAGAATGCTTTTATCCGGCTTTAACGATTGTCCTTTAGGGGAAAGCAGGGGATGTTTCCATAAAACTATCGAAATGCTTATTCCGCCGAATGCAAACGATATTGCACTGGCAACAGCGGCACCCAACACACCGAATCCTGCACCCGGAATAGTGAGTGTGAATGAAAAAATGTCAACCGTGCGTGTTTCGTAGATAAGGAAAAAGTTCAATATAACATTTATTATATTTACCCAAATTCCGACGAGCATCGGGGTTTTTGTGTCTCCGACAGCTCTAAGAACCGTACCGAAAATAATAGAGGCGGCTCTTGCAAGCATCGGAACATATAAAATAAAGAAATATTTTGCGGAAATATCTCTTATGCTTTCGTCAACCTGCATTAAGGTCGGTACTATTCCGCTTAATGATAACGTAAGTACCGTAAAAAATATACCGCATACCAGAACCGCTAAAACTGCTTGGGAGGATGCTTTTTTTACGCCTTCCTTGTTTCCCGCACCGTTTGCCTGAGCTATGTATGAGAGAAAACCGACGCTTACTGCCGAGACTGTACTGCCTATCAGCCAGTTTACCGTGGTTGTTGATCCTACTGCCGCCGTAGCATCTGTTCCGAGCGATCCGACCATTGCAGTGTCGATATACTGAACAGCCGTCTGCATAAGCTGTTCGAGCATGGTCGGCCATGCCAAAGTTAATATTGTCGGAATCATGAACCAAGGTAGATTTAATCTTTTTTTCATTATAATCTCCATGATATAGTAGGGATTTGGGACCGGTTTTGTAAGATTGCATATAATCGTTAGATTATATATTATCGTAAGATTGCAAGTAATCGTAAGATTATATATTATCGTAAGATTATATATTATCGTCGCTGTTTAGGTTACGAAATCCACAAAACCTGCGTGAAAAATATTTTCACGCTATATCCGTTCTTTTATTTGTTTTGGATTAGATTATATCATATTTTTTGCCGTTTTACAAGTACATTTTATAAAAATAATAAAATGCTGACTATTGAAAAATATAAAAAAATATGTTATCATATTAATTGATCTGTTTTATTGAAAGGAAAACTGTAATATGGATTATAACGTTCTTGCTTCTCAGCTTTATTCTTTGGTTCACGGAGTTCCGCATAGGGTTGCAAATCTTGCAAATGCTGCGGCATTACTTTTCAATTCCCTTGATGAACTTAATTGGGCAGGTTTTTATCTTCTTGAAAAAGATGTGCTTGTTCTCGGTCCTTTTCAAGGACAGACTGCATGTATTGAAATTCCAATGGGTAAGGGCGTTTGCGGTACGGCTGCATTGAAAAAAGAAACGATCGTTGTTGACAATGTCCACGAATTTCCCGGTCATATTGCCTGCGACAGCGCATCAGATTCGGAAATAGTTATTCCTCTTTTAAAAAACGGCGAGGTTATCGGTGTTCTGGATATAGACAGTCCGATTTTCTCTCGTTTTTCAACTAATGATAAGGCAGGTCTGGAAAAAATCGCAGATATTATTCAAAAAGAGATTTTTTAATAATCATTTCTGAATATTTTACTTATTATTTAAAAAGGGAGACTTTCAAAACGAAAGTTAAGGTTTTGAACTATGGAAAACAGACCATATATAATATGTCATATGCTTCAATCTATCGACGGTAAGGTTACGGGCGATTTCCTTTTTGATCCCGCTCTTGAAACTGCAACCGAAATTTACTATGAGATCAACAGAGAATACCGTGCGGATGCGTTTGCTTGCGGAAGAGTAACGATGCAGGGTAGTTTTACGGGCGATTTTTACCCCGATCTATCTGCGTTCGACGGCGTAAACGTCCCCGACGGCGATTTTGCTTACGATAAAGAACACGGTTTTTATGCCGTCTCTTTCGACAGAAAAGGTCGTGTCGGTTGGACAAAATCGATCATAGAGGATGAAGATCCCGGTTATGGCGGTGCTCATATTATTGAAGTCCTTTGCGAAGATCTTGTTGATAAACGCTATCTTGCATATCTCAGAAAGATCGGGGTCTCATATATCTTTGGCGGAAAAACAGAAATTGACATCCCTCTTTGTCTTGAAAAATTGAACAAAACATTCAGGATCAAAACGCTTCTCCTCGAAGGCGGAAGCATCATTAACGGAGCTTTCGAAAACGAGGGACTTGTAGACGAACTCAGCCTTGTTGTTGCTCCTGTCTGCGCTCCTGCTGGCTCCAAGCCTCTTTTTACCGATGGCAAAGGCTTTAACTTTACACTTTCTTCTTTTGAACAGAAAGATTGCGGTGCGGTTGTTCTGAAATACAAAAGGGGAGATATTGCATGACTGACGTTGTAACCGCACTTATATGGCGTAACGATAAATTTCTTATTTGTTTACGTCCGCCCGATAAACCGAATCCTCTGCGATGGGAATTTGTCGGCGGTAAGGTTGAAAAAGGTGAAAGCCTTGAGGAAGCGTTGAAAAGAGAATGCAGAGAAGAGCTTGATATAGAAATAAAGGTTAATGATGTTTTTGCGGAAACGGATCATGTTTATCCCGATATAACGATCCATCTGACTCTTTTTAATGCGGAAATTTCAGACGGAGAACCAAAGCTTAATGTTCATGTTGACATGAAATGGATAAGCCCGGAGGATATCCCCAATTTTAATTTCTGCCCTGCTGATAAAGATATACTTGATAAAATAATAAATGTTTACGGAAAGAAGGAAAAACAATTATGAAAAAGAATTTCGGAGCAAACACATGGCTTTACCCCATGCCTGTTCTTATTATCGGCTCTTATGATGAAAACGGCAACCCCAACGCCATGAATGCAGCCTGGGGCGGAATAAGCGAAGTGAATGAAATATCAGTTTGTATAAGCGAAGGTCATAAAACAACGAAAAATATTATTGAACGTAAGGCTTTTACAATAAGTATCCCCGATGTAAATAATGTTACGGAAGCAGATTTCGTCGGAATCGTTTCAGGTAACAAAGATCCCGAAAAGATCAAAAAAGCCGGATGGCATGACGTTAAAAGCGAATTTGTAAATGCCCCGGTTTTTGACGAACTTCCCATGATTCTCGAATGTAAACTCAAAAGCTACGATGAAGAAGCATGCCGACTTGTAGGCGAGATCGTAAATGTAAAAGCAGATGAAAGGATCCTCGGAGAAGACGGACAGATAGATCTTGCAAAGTTCAAACCCATTACATATGACCCTGTTCATCACGGATATATCGCTCTCGGCGAAAAGGTCGGAACTGCATTCAGCGACGGCAAAAAATTGAAATAATATTCGAAAGGACATCTCCGACATGAATTACCGTGCGGATAAATACGGAAACCGTCTTTCAATACTCGGCTTCGGATGTATGCGTTTCTCCAGAAAAATGGGGGCGGTCGATATGGAAAAGACTGAGCGACAGATCATGACAGCGATAAAGAACGGTGTTAATTATTTTGATACAGCGTATATATATCCCGGTAGCGAAGCTGCTCTGGGTGAGATACTTGAAAAAAACGGCGTCAGGGATCAAGTGTATATAGCAACAAAGCTGCCGCATTATCTCATCAAAGACCGAGATGCCCTTGATAAGCTTTTTGATGAAGAATTGAAACGTCTGCGTACCGATCATGTCGATTATTATCTTATGCATATGCTGACAGATACGGATACATGGCAGCGCCTCGTCGATCTCGGCATCGAAGAGTGGCTTTCGCAGAAAAAGGCAAGCGGTGCTATCCGTCAGGTCGGCTTTTCGTATCACGGAAATTCCGATATGTTTTGTAAGCTTACAGATGTTCGTGACTGGGATTTTTGCATGATCCAGTATAATTATATGGACGAAAATTCCCAGGCAGGCAGACGCGGCCTTGAATATGCAAATAAAAAAGGTTTGCCCGTAATGATAATGGAACCGCTTCGGGGCGGCAAGCTTGTCAACAATCTGCCCGAAAGCGCAAAACGAATTTTTGCCGATTACAAGATCAAACATACCCCTGCACAGTGGTCTTTCCGTTGGCTTTGGAATCAGCCTCAGG
This sequence comes from Oscillospiraceae bacterium, assembly GCA_015067385.1. Lineage (GTDB taxonomy): Bacteria > Bacillota > Clostridia > Oscillospirales > UBA644 > HGM12619. The sequence goes on from SVMP01000085.1 coordinate 5,200, forward strand.
TCACGGTCGTTTTATCGGGCATGAATTCCGATGAAATGGTTCTTGACAATATCGAGACCGCATCGACCGTTAAAATAGGGGAGCTCGGTCCAGAAGAAGAGGCTATGCTCAAGCAGGTAGTCGGTGCGATCAATTCGAAAATGAAAGTCGGATGTACAGGGTGCGGATACTGTATGCCATGTCCGAAAAACGTCGATATTCCGGGAACTTTTGCCGCATATAACCGCAGATTTGCCGAGGGTAAATTCTGGGGACTTGTCGAATATTTTATGTGTACGGCGCTCCGTCCCAATTCAACTGCCGCTTCTGCGTGTGTCGGCTGCGGTAAATGTGAAAAACACTGTCCGCAAAATATCGAGATCCGAAAATGCCTCAAAGATGCTCAGAAAGAGCTTGAGGGACCTATATATAAAGCGGCTCATAAATTCGCAAAGAAATTTACTAAGTTTTAGAGGAAAATTATGTTTGGCTTATTGCTTGCGCTGATTTACGTTTGTTTTATCAGCCTCGGCCTTCCTGACTCTCTTCTGGGTTCTGCTTGGCCTGTTTTACATCAGGATATAAATGTCCCTGTTTCGTTTGCGGGTGTTATATCTGTTGCAATTTTTATATGTACGAGCATTTCCAGTCTTCTCAGTGACAGACTTTCACGTAAACTCGGTTCCGGACTCGTCACAGCTATAAGCGTTGCTCTGACGGCTGTTGCGCTGTTCGGTTTTTCGATCAGCAACAGTTTCTGGATGCTTCTTTTATGGGCGATCCCGTATGGCTTCGGTGCTGGCGGTGTTGATGCTGTGCTTAACAACTATGTTGCGCTTCATTATAAAGCACAGCATATGAGCTGGCTTCATTGCTTTTGGGGGATTGGTGCGTCTATCAGCCCGTATATCATGAGCTTTTCGCTCATAAAGCTCGATAGCTGGAGTAAGGGTTATCTTTTCGTTTCAATAATTCAGATAGTTCTTTCCGTTTTCCTTTTTATGAGTCTTCCGATATGGAAAAAGGGTGATTCCGAAGGATCTTCCGAGGAGACCGAATCTGCCGCTCCCTCGTTATCGTTTAAACAGATAATCTCTATCCGCGGCGCTATGCAGTGCTTTTTTCTCTTTTTCGGTTACTGTTCTCTTGAACTTACAACTTCACTTTGGGCGAGCAGTTATCTTGTTGAAAACAGGGGCATTGATCCCGAAACAGCATCCGCATTCGCAAGCCTTTTTTATATCGGTATAACGCTCGGCAGAGGTATCAACGGTTTCCTTGCAATGAAATTCAGCGACCGTACTCTTATCAGAACGGGGCTCGGTATCATAACGCTCGGTATAATACTTGTCTTCATTCCTTTCCATGACCTTTTTGCTCTTTGCGGCTTTGTTGTTATCGGTCTTGGATGTGCGCCCGTCTATCCGTGTATTATTCATATGACGCCCGATGTCTTCGGCAGAGATAAATCGCAGGCTATGATCGGTATTCAGATGGCGTTTGCTTATACGGGCTTCTGTATAGTTCCGCCGCTTTTCGGCGTGATCGCTCAGTATGTATCGATAGCTCTGCTCCCCCCTTATCTTCTCGTTTTTTTAGTCGTCATGGCAATCATGCATGAAACTATGATTATCAAAACAAGAAAATAAGAAAATTGCCCGAAATATATGGCTTTATCTGTAATTCCGCTTGGAATCTCCCGAATTCCACTCAAATTCTCCCGATAGTGGGTGGGTTTTACTCTAAAAAAATGATATGATCTCATTGTAAAAAGCAAATGGAGGCTTGAAAAATGAATCAGCAATTAACGGGGAAATTTATATCGCATAAAAGAAAAGAGAAAAATCTGACACAGGAACAGTTGGCAGAAAAACTCGGTGTTTCAAATAAAACGATTTCCAAATGGGAAACGGGCAGATGTATGCCTGATTATTCTGTTGTCAAAAATTTATGTGACGAACTGGGTATTACCGTTGCCGAACTGATGGACGGTGAAAATGCTCCCGAAAAAAGCACACGGACATATGATGACGAACAGATATTAGATCTGTTAAGAAGAACGCAGGAACTGGAAAAACAAAAGAATTTGCTTTACGGGGTTATTCTTATCGTTATGGGAATTGCCCTGCAGGCGCTTTCAAATACGTTGGGAGGTTCCGATATTAAAGACTTTATCTCCGGACTTTTTCTCGGTATATCGATCGCCGAAATGCTTGTCGGCGTTTATGTGCTCGGAAAAAGTATGTGGGGCCGTTAAACCAAAGAAACCGCATTCAAGGTATAAACTTTTTTAATAGCATATCTCAGCAAAGAATATCACTGAAAAATTACTACCCGAAAAAGAGTTTTGTTCTTCTCTTCTTCGGGTAGTTTTGTCTTATACTGCCACAAGCAGGGAATTTGTGTGCCAAATTCCGTTTTTATTAAAGATAACTGTCCTTAGCAACCCTGCTCATTTGCAGTCCGGATTTTAGTATTATCTTTTCGGGTTCAGTTCTTTTCTTTTTTGTCTTCTGACTTTGTTTATATGCCTTTCGAAATCGCCGTTTGAGATCAGTTCTGCGAGAACATACTGAACACATGTCGGCACCGTGCACGAATAAAAGCCGAGTTCTTTGTTGAATTTTTCAAGAAGATGTTTCGGGAGCACCATATACCCGACACGCAGAGACGGTGAGATCGTCTTTGAAAACGTGTTCATGTAAATAACATTATCGTCATCCGATATGGAAAAAATCGTTTCTTCGGGCTTTTTTGATACCGTAAATTCCGATTCGAAATCATCCTCTATAATATATCTTCCATTTTTGTTTGCCCATCTTATATATTCGTGCCTTTTTGATGCGGATGCCGTAACACCGCTCGGAAAGCTTCGGTATGGGGTTACATGAAGAATGTCGGCGTTTGTTCGGCTTAAATATGTGCTGTTTATGCCGTCTGATGAAAGGGGAAGCGATTCGTATTTTACATCGCTTAATGCATAGATCTGTTCGATCTTTTTATATGAGGGGGATTCTATACCGTATATTTTCCCACGTCCCAAAAGATCTGTTATCAATCCATACAGATATTCTGCACCCGATCCGATTATTATGTTTTCCGTCTCGGTTTTTATGCCCCTGCTTCGTTCCAGGTAGTGACGTATGCTGTTTCTTAAAAAAATACATCCTTCATTGGGGGATCTTTCGAAAAGTTTTTCACCGTATTCGCTGATAACTTTACGCATGGTTTTTTCCAATACTGTAAAATTCATGCTGTTATCGTCGTTCGACCTTTGGATATACTCTGTCGGTTTGATCTCCTCTGATTCCGAAAAGTGCATGAAACCGTCTTCCTGTCGGAATATGACAATGTAACCGCTTCGTTCCTTCGATTCAATATACCCTTCGTCGCAAAGTAATCCGTATGCGTGTTCAACGGTAATCGTGCTGACACCTGTTTCGCTTGCGGTAAGACGCTTCGATGGCAGCTTCTCTCCGTAAGAGTATACACCGTTGATTATGTCTTCTTTGACCTGTCTGTATAATTGAATATATGCTGTCTCTTTTTTTTCGCTGTCTATATAATATTTCATCTGGTTATATAAAATTCTCCGTTTTTTGCTATTTATAT
>SVMP01000086.1 GCA_015067385.1 Oscillospiraceae bacterium
ATGATCTCGTGAATAAAAGATTGTCTGTTTTTACTCTTTTCTTATTCGTCCCGTGAGAGAACAGGTCATATGAAAATGATGTCGTTGCTGAAAAGACCGCATTTTCTGAGGCTGAAAGGCAGATTATAAATATTATGGACATTATCATGGAGCCGACTATCTGCATCGCATCCTGCGAAAGAGCGGTGACGTATTCGTGCGGCGTTGCTATATCAACACCGTTTGACGAAGCTTTTGCTATTACACCGCAGACTACAGAGCCTATGGCAGCAGGTATCGTCCATGCAAATTCAAAGGCAATACTTCTTTTTTTGACACGTCTTTCTTTTGTTGACATATAAACGGTGTTTACCGTCGGAATACCGAAAAATACAACGGAATACGAAACGAATCGCATTATGTTCAACAATATCCCGTCGAATGCCCCCGTTTCTTTAACTATCCTTGCGGCTTCTGCAAAATAACCTGTTTTTATCTCGCTCTGAGGGTTGAATATTTGTGAATTAACACCCGAAAAAATAATGAAAACAAAAAATACAAATATGATTATGGCTCTTATATACCCTGTTGCCGTTATCGCCGAAAATCCGCCCAGAAAAACAAAAATTGCAATTATAAGACCGCACAAGGCGATGGCGGAGTTTGTGCCCATGTTTGTAAAGTTGTTGAGAATATCAGCGGATACAGAGATTATGTTGGCGGCAAAAATAATGTTGAAAATAAAGAGGATCGCGGCACATACAGCTCTCAGGATACCCGATCTGTCTCTGAATCGGTTTTCGAGATATTCTGGAAATGATTTTGAATCTCCCGCAAGCTCCGAATAGATCCTTATTCTTTTGCTGATGAAAAATCTGCTCAAAAATATACCGCATACCATTCCCGCAACGGAAAATATTGCTCCCGTTATACCGACTGAACCGTTCAGCACTTCCATCGGGACCGTTATCGTGAAAAGATAGCCGAGAAGAGTCGTTTGCGCTGCCAATCCTGCAAAATGTGCGGGGGAATGTCTGTTTCCGAGAATATAGTCGGATACGGAGTGACATCTTAAATATTTGTAAGCGCCGATCCCCATTGCAGTTATTCCGTAAAGGACGATAAACCAAAGCACCACTGTAACAGTCTCCTCTCTGTCTGATAACGATTTATATAGTAAGAATACACCTTTTTCTGCAATATGTCAAGATATTTTGCATTTTATTTAGATTTGGGGTATTGAAAAGGGTGTTCAACATATGGTATAATAACATTCAACAGAGTAGATGCCGAGCGTTAAGTGCCGAAGAATGGGAAGTCGTCTTCGGACGAAAAGACGCATACGTCTTGCGGTTCGGTGTCGCGTCCGCTGTGTAAAATTTAATATTTTTACGACGGATGATTCTGAATAAATTTATATTTGAGGGTCATCAAATGAAAAAGAATGTCAAAAACCACGTAAAAACAATTATCGTCTGCGCTATTTTTGCGGCGATAGGCTTCGTTCTCGACAGATTTCTCGGCGTTACGCTTCCGCTTTTCGGAAATAAAAGTCTGTCTGTAAACATCAGCTTTGTCCCCATCTTCCTTGCCGGTTTCCTTTACGGTCCGATATGGGGCGCTCTCGTAGGCGGTGTACAGGATCTTGTGTGCTGTCTGCTCGTTCCTCTCGGCGCTTTTATCCCCGGTATCACGCTTTCGACAATGCTCGCAGGTGCGCTCGGCGGATTTTTCAAGATGTTGTTTATTAAAGACATCTCATCGTTTACAGAAAAAAATCTCGGAAAGAAGTCGTCTGTTTCCTCTCTCGTCTTTTCGGGTATCTCCGCAGCATCGGTTATTGCTTGCGGCGTTTTGCTGTCTGTTCCTTCGCTTATTTTTACATATGCCGACGGTCTTTCTTCGGAGCTTTCCGCTTGGCAGGCGCTTGTTCAGACAGAAGAATATAAAACGGTCTTTACTTCCGTCCTTAATTCTCTCGACACGGGTGACAGCGCGGCATTTATTTATTCAGGCATAAAGATCGCCGATCTTTCAGGAACGGTTTCCGTCGGATTTGCCGCATCGGTAGTTTTCGGGGTCCTTGCATTGATCTCGTTTGTTTCCAAACGTAAGCTTCCAGCCGTTCTCTCCGCTTTCTTAAGCTTTATTATCAGCGGCATCGTTGCTTTTACTACCATCCTTCATGTGCCCAAAGCCCTTGCAAATACCGATATTTCCGTCGATGTAACGGTCGTTCCGTATATCTTCGCCGTTCTTTCCGCCGTCGTTCTTTTAAGGGTACTTGTTGACTACAGCCCTGCGCTCACGAAGCTTACGCTGTTCTGTCTTATTGCTACCGTTATAACATCCGTACTCAACTCGTACTGGATCAGTATTGCGTATTCGAGCGTTTCTTTTTGGGTATATCTCGTTCCGAGACTTGCCGTTGCCGTGTTCATCGGTGTTCCTCTTTATACGGCGATACTTTGGCTCATTCTCAAAAAAGTCGTACCTCAGCTTAAAAAATCCAATCTTCTTTAAAAATAAAATTATGATATAAGGAGTTTACCGCATTATGAAAAAAATACCTTCCGATATTGAGATCTCCAACGCCGCAGACCTTTGGCCTATAAAAAAGATTGCGGAAAATGCAGGCTTTAATGAAGAAGATCTTATTTATTACGGTCCGTATAAAGCAAAGATCTCAGAAAAAGCCGTAAAAGATAAAAAAGGAAAGAACGGTAAACTTATTCTTGTTACCGCTATCAATCCCACTCCTCTCGGAGAAGGTAAAACAACCACGACTATCGGACTCGGCGAAGCTCTCAACATCCTCGGCAAAAACGCTGCTATCGCTCTCCGTGAACCGTCTCTCGGTCCCGTTTTCGGCCTTAAAGGCGGCGCTACCGGCGGCGGATATGCACAGGTCGTTCCCATGGAGGATATAAATCTTCATTTCACAGGCGACTTCCACGCTATAACTTCCGCAAACAATCTTCTCTGTGCAATGATCGACAACCATATCTACCAGGGCAATGCTCAGAATATCGATCCGAAACAGATCATTTTCAAACGTGTTCTTGATATGAATGACCGTGCGCTCAGAAATGTTGTTGTCGGCATGGGTAAACTTACAGATGGCGTCGTTCGTCAGGACGGTTTCCAGATCACCGTTGCATCTGAAGTAATGGCTGTTCTCTGTCTTGCTGCAGATCTTGCCGATCTTAAAGCACGTCTCGGCAATATTCATATCGCAAACAGATACGACGGTACTCCCGTCTATGCCCGCGATGTTAAAGCCGACGGCGCAATGGCTGCTCTTCTTAAAGACGCTATCCTTCCCAACCTTGTTCAGACTCTTAACCACACACCCTGCTTTATCCACGGCGGTCCGTTTGCCAATATCGCTCACGGATGTAACTCCGTTCGTGCAACATCTCTTGCGCTCGACAGATTTGATTACTGCGTAACCGAAGCGGGCTTCGGCTCTGACCTCGGCGCTGAAAAATTCCTCAACATCAAATGCAGAAAAATGGGTGTAAGCCCCAACTGTATCGTTCTTGTCGCAACGGTTCGCGCACTTAAATATAACGGCGGTGCTCTTGTTAAGGACAGTGCGATTGAAAATCTCGAAGCTCTCGAAAAGGGCCTCGACAATCTCCGTAAACATATCGAAAACCTCCGCGGCTTCAATGTTCCCGTTGTTGTTGCTCTTAACGTATTCGGAACAGATACCGAAGCCGAAAAGGCTCTCGTTGAAAAAGCATGTAAGGAAAGCGGCGCTGAGTTTGAATGCTCCTACGGCTTTGCAGAAGGCGGTCAGGGTGCTGTTGCTCTCGCTGAAAAAGTCGTTAAGGCTTGCGACGAACCCTCTGCGCTTAAGTATACTTATGATATAGATTCTTCCATCGAAGAAAAGATCTGCGCAGTTGCCGATAAGATCTACGGTGCGGACGGTGTTGACTTTACTGCCGCAGCAAAGAAGACGATCGCAGACATCAATGCTCTCGGCGCAGGCAATCTTCCCATCTGTGTTGCAAAAACACAGTATTCGTTCTCCGATGATCCCAAGCTTCTCTGCAGACCCACAGGCTTCCGTATCACCGTAAGAGATCTCAAACTCTGCTCCGGTGCAGGATTTATCGTTGTTTATCTCGGCGATATTCTTACAATGCCCGGTCTTCCGAAAGTTCCTGCCGCAGACAATATCGATATCGATAATGACGGCAATATCATCGGTTTGTTCTAAACCGTTTTTCCAAAAAATCAAGCACCCCGATTTTTCGGGGTGCTTTCTTAAGAGGTTTTTATGAGTAAAAAAGACGAAAAAACAAACGTCATGCGTGTCCTTGAGCAAAAACAGATCGAATTTGAAAGCTTTATTTACGATCCCTCGGAAACAAATGCCGTCAATATTGCCAAAGCCCTCGGTGAAGATCCGGCATCCGTGTTCAAAACACTTGTAACGGTTGGTAAAAGCAAAGAGCATTATGTTTTTATGATACCGTCAAACGAGGAACTTGATCTTAAAAAGGCTGCAATGGCAACAGGTGAAAAATCAATAGAGATGATACCTCAAAAAGAGCTTTTGCCTCTTACGGGATATATCCACGGCGGATGTTCACCTATAGGAATGAAAAAACAGTTTGATACGTTTATCGATGAGACGGCAATTCTTTTTGACCGCATATGCTTTTCCGGCGGCAGAGTCGGGTTTCAGGTACGTGTCCGATTGGATGATCTGAAGAGCGTTGTTGATGTTAAAGAATTCGACCTTGTCAAAAGCTGAATAATAAAACGCATGCAAAAAATCTCGTTTGTATGCGTTTTTTTTTGATTTCTGCGGTTTTGTCGAATTTATTTATATATTATATTGTAGATTTGTCTCTTTCTCTCTTGACAAAAACATATAAATGGTATATAATTATAATGATATATTGGCGTATTATGAGTTGATCTTCCGGAGGTGTTTTATGACAAATCACGAATGGTATAAGCAGGCACAATACGGCATGATGATCCATTGGGGACTTTACTCGCTTCTTGCAGGCGAATGGAAAGGCAAACGTACTCCCGGAATAGGTGAGTGGATCCAATCGTATTTTTCTATCAAAAACGAGGAATATTCCCAGCTTGCAAAAGTTTTTAACCCGATTTATTTCAATGCGGAAGAATGGGTGCTTTTCGCAAAAAGATGCGGCATGAAGTATATCGTAATAACATCAAAACACCATGACGGATTTGCCCTTTTTAAGTCCGAGGTGGATAAGTTCAACGTTGTAGATGCAACACCGTTCGGCAGAGATATAATCGGAGAGCTTGCAGAAGCATGTTATAAGCATGATATGAAGCTCGGCCTTTATTATTCTCAGGAGCTCGACTGGCATCATCCCCACGGCGGCGGATATACAAATTCCGGCGGATGCTCCGGTGTTTCGTGGCACAATTCCTGGGATTACGGCATGTCTGCTGAAGGCAAAGATTTCTCGATATGCTTTGAAGAGAAGATAAAGCCTCAGATCAAAGAGATCTTAACAAAATACGGCGAGCTTTGTCTTGTCTGGTTTGACACACCGCACACGATCTCCACCGAACAGAGCTTTGAGATATTCAACATGATCAAAGAATATCAGCCGAACTGCCTTATCAATTCACGTCTCGGAAACGGCGCTTACGATTACGTTTCTCTTTTTGATAACGAGATCCCCGAAAAGTTCGAGCCGAACAGCGCAACGGGTTCTCTTAACGATCTCGGAGGCTTCAAACCGTCCCCGTACGGTCTTTATGAAACTCCCGCAACCCTCAATGATACATGGGGCTATAAGTATTTCGACCATAACTGGAAATCTCCCGAAAAGGTTGCGGAATTAAAAAAACATCTTAATTCAATGGGCGTCAACTATCTTCTTAACGTCGGTCCCGACGGTCTCGGCAGAATTCCATCTATATCGCAGGATATTTTGCTGAAAGCCGCAGAGCTGATGTAAAATATGAGACGTAAAAAAGAATTTTTTATAAAATTTACGTCGTAAGTATTGTAAAAAGAGAAGTAATAGTGTAAAATATAATGTAAAACAAATTTCGACCATCAAATAAGGAGGGCTGAAAATGCTCAGACTCGATAATTCAAACGGTATCATCGCAGTTGATGATAATGTGATCTCCAATATAGTTTCCATCGTTGCGGGTAACTGCTTCGGTATTACAGGTATGTCCGCTAAAAACGTGACCGAAGAATTCTGGGAACTCTTCCGCAGAGATACGAGCGATAAGGGTATTAGCGTTCGTTGCAACAACAATGCCATAGAAGTTGACCTTCATATTACGGTCGTTTACGGCATCAATATTCCTGCCATCACCGAGAGTATTGCTCATAAAATAACCTACACTCTTGAAGAAATGACGGGTTTCAAAGTAAGTTCTGTTAATATTTTTGTTGACGCCGTAACAAAATGATCCTGGCTCAACTGTGATTTATAAATTAAAAAGAGGTTTCTTTAAAACATGATAAACGGACAGGTTTTTCGCGATATGGTCCTCTCCGGTGCCAACGCGATAGATAACGAAAAAGAAAAGATCAACAGTCTCAACGTCTTTCCCGTTCCCGACGGAGACACAGGCATAAATATGAGCCTTACAATGCAGGCGGCAAAGAAAAATCTTCTTTCTTTCGAAGGAGATCTTTCCAAATGCGCAGATGTGGTTTCTTCCTCTCTTCTCAGGGGTGCAAGAGGTAATTCAGGCGTTATTCTTTCTCTGTTCTTCAGAGGTATCGCCAAAGAACTTAAAGGCCTTGAAGAAGCAAGTACTTCCGTTATGGCGCGCGCTTTCAAAAACGGCGTGGATTCCGCTTATAAAGCCGTAAGACATCCTACCGAGGGTACTATCCTTACGGTTATGCGTCTTGCTGCTGATGCAGGTCTTGATAATGCCGAAAATAACGAAGATATGGTATCATTCTTCGAATGTGTTTACAACGCTGCCGCAGACACGCTCGCAAAAACACCCGAAATGCTCCCTGTTCTCAAACAGGCAAAGGTCGTTGACGCAGGCGGTAAAGGTCTCCTTACGATCTTTGAAGGTATGTTCTCTGTTCTCAAAGGCGAAGGTATTATTGAAAGCACAGGCAATGCTTCTGTGGAAGAAGCGGCTTCCTTCGAAGAATTCAACACAGAGGATATCAAATTTGCATACTGCACCGAGTGTATCGTTGATAAGAAAGCAGATGTTACCTCTGCGGAAATCGAAGCGTTTGAAAAGGTCGTTATGAACGCAGGCGACAGCGACGTTTTCGTTGACGATACTGAGATCATAAAGGTTCACGTTCATACAAACGATCCCGGTAAGGTTCTCTCTGCTGCTGTTACATGCGGCGCTCTTGCTACCGTTAAAGTTGAAAATATGAAACTTCAGCATTCTAACGTTATTGCCGAACAGGGCTCTCCGACAGAAGAAAAAGGTCCCAAAATCGCAGAACCCGAAAAGAAATACGGCTTTGTTTCCGTCGCTGCGGGCGAAGGTCTTTGCGAAGTATTCAAAGATCTCGGCGTTGATGTTGTCGTTGAAGGCGGTCAGACAATGAACCCCTCCACCGAGGATATTATTTCCGCAGTTTATAAAACACCCAGCGAAGTCGTTTATGTTCTTCCCAATAATAAAAATATCTACATGGCTGCAAAACAGGCAAGTGAGATAATCGAAGAAAAACAGGTTATCGTTATCCGCACGACATCCGTTCCTCAGGGTATATCTTCCATGCTCGCTTTCGACGAGAGCGCATCTGTTGAAGACAATACCGCAAATATGAAAGAAGCAAAGGATGCCGTATTTACTGCAAGCATGACTTTTGCCGCACGTGATTCCGTGTTTGAAAACAGCGAGATCCACGAAGGTCAAACGCTCGGTCTTGTCGAAGGCAAAGTAAAATATGTAGAAGATACAAGAAATTCCTGCATGGAAAAGATCGCATCCGATCTTTCCGACTATTCGTACATAACTCTTTTCTACGGCTGTGACGTTGAAGAATCCGAAGCTGAAGAAATGTGCGAATATCTCAGATCCGTTCTTCCTTCCGATAAGGAAGTTGTCCTTGTAAACGGCGGTCAGCCTGTTTATTACTACCTTATCTCTGCAGAATAATCATACCGTTCGGAAAAAATATTTATGAAAAAGCTTTTCGTTATTCTGGTTTTGCTCATATCAGCTATTACCTTATCCTCATGTACGCAGACAAATATCGAAGACCTCATCGCTCTTCCCGAGACAGATGCGTTTGAACAGCGTATCCGCAATAAGCTTCTCGAGGTTGAGGCTGATGATGTCTCGTTAGTCTTTGCTTTAAGAGGGCAGACTCAGAATCCGATAAGCTTTTTTGACATTAACGGCGACGGAAAAGATGAAATAATCGTTCTTTACCGAAGCTATAAAGCGCATCCGAATTCCGGCGATACGGCAAATATTCATGTTTTTTCAAACAATAACGGTGTTATAACATCCTTTTTCGATATAATCGGGGCAGGAAGCGGTATTGATAAGATATCGTTTGCCGATTTTAACGGCGACGGACTTTCAGAGCTTGTTGTCGGATATGTTTCCGCATATGACAGCTCGACAATGATGTATGTTTATGAGTTTGACTTTGTAAACAAACGCGCTAATAATACGGTTTCAAGACGTTATACCGAATTTGTCGTTTGCGATATGGATGGAGACGGCAACGATGACATTGTTTCCGCAACGTACAAATCGCTCGACAGCATGGCGTATGCAAGCTTCTTTAAGTATTTCACAGGATTTT
>SVMP01000087.1 GCA_015067385.1 Oscillospiraceae bacterium
ACGATCATCGGGCCGTCCATTGATCTGTATTTAAGCATCGGCCAAGCGGCAGGTGTTACAGCATAGATTTCATTGTCCCAAAAGAAAGGCTTGAGGTTTTCCAGAGTGCCCCATTTTTTGAAGTCGGTAAAATCAATATAATCGGAAAGATCGGAAAGTCCGTGCAACAAACCTGCTCTTGATAAACCGTTTATGCCGCCGGAAGATTCCTGAACAGCATCGGCGGATACTGCACCGGCATATGTTTCGTTCTGAACCGTAGAATTAATGTCTTTGTCTGTATGGACTGTGATTTTTATATTATATTTGTCTTCAACTTCTTCTACTCTCTTTAAAGCAAGATCTGCAAATTCTGTTTCGGAAACGTAGCCGAAATAATTTTCGCCCGATGAATGCTCATCGTTTCTTTGCAGGAATATAAAGTCTGCACCCATGAAATCAACAGAATCCAATTCCGTTGTGTAATCGGGAACGACTTCAGGTTCTTCCTGCGCACATGCACATATAGAGAATACCATGCAAGACAGCAAGATCAAAGATAGTATTTTTTTTGTCATTTGTACTCAAACCTTTCAAAAATTGTTTATTTGTTGAAATTATAACATATTGCTGAAGTAAAGTCAATATAAATTAGCGAAAAAATATTCGTCATTTTAGACAAAACATAATTGTTTTTTAGTATCATTTTGATTTGACCTATAATAAATGTATATATATTATTTCAAATTCGGATTTTTGTCAAAATTTTAGTCGTGTTTTGTCTTGCATTGGTTGATGATTCATGATATAATGTGTATATGTGAAAATTTTGGGATAATTAACTCAATTGTCCAAAAGTTAAATATTAAACAGACTTTAAAATAAGAAATCGGAGGAATCAAGATGGATCTGAAAAGTAGAACGGAAGAAGTGCGTTCCGTCCGCGCAACGATTGAAGGATCTTCAAAATCTGCGGCAAGAAAACGCATAGAACTCCTGTTCGATGAAGGAACTTTCGTTGAGATCGGCGCTTTTGTTAAGCAGCGTCCGACCGAATACGGTGCCGTTGATGCAGCTGCTGAAAGCGTTGTTACCGGTTACGGCGCAGTAAACGGAGTTCTCGTTTTCGCATTTTCTCAGGATGTGTCCGTTATGAAGGGCGCTATCAGCGAGATGAATGCCGAAAAAATTTGCAATATTGCGGAAATGGCAAGAAAGGCTCACGCTCCGCTCGTTTCTATGCTTGACAGCTGCGGTGTTCGTCTCCATGAAGGTATCGATGCTCTTGCTGGTTACGGTAAAATTATCGCTAAGCTTAATTCTGTGGCAGGGGAGATCGTTCACGCCTCTGTTGTCTTCGGTATTTGCGCCGGTGCAATGTCTTTTGTTCCCGCAATTGCCGATTATTCCGTTATGACTAAGTCGGCAGAACTTTTCCTTTCTTCTCCCGACGTCGTTAAGGCACGTTTCGGCAACGAAAATGCCGGTACCGCAGAAGAAGCTTATAAAAACGGTACAGTAAGCGCTCTTTGCGATTCTGATGAAGAAGCTGTCGCAAAAATCAAAGAATTTATCTCCTATACCGGTGATGTTTACGTTACCGAGGACGATATCAACCGTCTCACCCCTGAGATCGAAAATATCATCTCTCAACCCAACTATGACGTTCGTGATGTCATTCGCTCCGTAGCGGACGACGGCAGAGTTCTCGAACTCAGCGCAGGCTATGCCGAAAATATTGTAACAGCTCTTATCAGCATTGATTGCTGCCCTGTTGGTGTCGTTGCAAATAACGGCGCTCTCACTTCCGCTGCTGCAGAAAAAGCATCCAGATTCATCGCTTTCTGCGATAATTGCGGTATCGCTGTTCTTACACTCGTCAATACCGACGGCTTTGCTTGTGAAAACCGTGAAAACATCGCAAACAGTGCGCTTCTCGTTTCTGCATATGTTAACGCAGAGATCCCCAAGGTAACTCTCGTTATCGGTAAGGCTTACGGCTCCGGATATATCTCCATGTGCTCCAAACAGACCGGCGCTGATATTGTTTACGCATACCCCTGCGCCGAAATTGCTGCTCTTCCCGCAGAAACAGGTGCTGTATTTATGTGCGCTCAGCAGATCGCTCAGACAGAAGGCGATCCTATCGAGGGCAGAGATGCCATCATTGCAAAATACAGAGAGACCATCGCTTCTCCGTTCGAAGCTGCAAAGAGAGGTCATGTTGATGATATTATTGACATCGAAACGACTCGTCAGCTCATCGCATCCTCTTTCGGTATGCTCGCTGATAAATAATTAGGAGGGAACATTATGCGATCTTTCCTTACTCTCGCTGAAAATGTTGCCGTTAACGAAATGGCACAGGTTCCCGAAGGTGCATTCGATAAGCTTATGTACGGCTTGAACGTTTCGTTCATTGGTATTGTTACGGTTTTTGCCGTTCTTGCCATTATAATGGGTGTTCTTTATCTTTTCCGTTTGTATTTTTACGATATTCCGAATAAAAAGAACTCCGAAAATGCTCAGCCCAAAGCAGCTCCCGCACCTGCAGTTCAGAAGGTGGCTGCTCCCGTTGCAAATGTAACAACCGAAGACGACGAACTCGTTCCCGTTGTCATCGCAGCTGCGGTTGCCGCTTATATGGAAACAAATGCACCCAAGTCCAAATATAGGATCCGTTCTTTTAAAAGAATATAAAAGGAGATTAATCTAAAATGAGAAAATTTAACATAACCGTTAACGGTAAAACATATGAAGTTGTTGTAGACGAAGTAGGCGGCGCTCCTGCCGCAGCTGCTCCCGTTGCAAGCGCTCCCGCAGCTCCTGCTGCACCGGCTGCTCCTGTTGCTGCAGCTGCACCCGCTGCTCCCGCTCCCGTAGCTGTTCCTTCTGAAGGTACAACAGTTTCCGCTCCCATGCCCGGTACTATCCTTAAAGTAAATGTTGAAAAAGGCGCTTCCGTTAAGAAGGGTGACGTTCTTCTCGTTCTCGAAGCTATGAAGATGGAAAACGATATTCAGGCACCTGCTGACGGCACCGTTATCGCTGTTCAGGCTACAAAGGGCGCTTCCGTTGAAACCGGCGCTCCTCTCGTAACCATAGGTTAACGAAAGGTAGAGGCTAAAACGACATGAACATATTCCAAGTACTTTGGGATTTCGTCGTTAACTCCGGTCTTGCAAGGTTGTTCGATATAAGAATAACAGCAGAAGGAATTGTAAACGGCGAGATCATCATGATAGCCGTGTCGTGTGTGCTGATATATTTGGCCATCGGCAAAGGCTTTGAACCGCTTCTTCTTCTCCCGATTTCTTTCGGTATGCTTCTTGCAAATCTCCCTATCTCCAATCTTATGCACACCGAATTTTTCCTCGACCCTGCCTTTCTGACAGTGGACGGGAATCTGGATATACCAATGATCCTTACCAAAGGCGGTCTGTTCGATATTTTGTATCTGGGTGTTAAGTGCGGCATATATCCGCCTCTTATCTTCCTCGGTGTCGGCGCTATGACTGACTTTTCTCCTCTTATCGCAAACCCCAAGAGTATTCTTCTCGGTGCAGCTGCACAGGTCGGTATATTCTTTACTTTTGTAGCAGCGCTCTTCCTCGGCTTTGATGCACTCGAAGCAGCTTCCATCGGTATTATCGGCGGTGCTGACGGTCCGACTGCTATTCTTGTTACAAAAACTCTCGCACCTCATCTTCTTGCGGCTATCGCTGTTGCCGCATATTCTTACATGGCACTCGTTCCCATCATTCAGCCTCCTATTATGAAGGCTCTTACAACTCCCAAGGAACGCTCCGTTGTTATGGAACAGCTTCGCCCCGTATCCAAGAAGGAAAAGATCCTTTTCCCGATCGTTGTTTCCGCAATCGTTATTCTTATCCTTCCCGATGCGGCTCCTCTTATCGGTATGCTTATGCTCGGTAACCTTTTCCGTGAATGCGGTGTTACCGAACGTCTCAGCAAGACCGCTCAGAATGAGCTTTGTAACATCGTTACTATCGCTCTCGGTCTTACCGTTGGCGCAACCGCTTCCGCAAACAACTTCCTTCGTATCGAAACCCTTTCTATCATCGTTCTCGGCCTTATTGCGTTTGGTATCGCTTCTGCAACAGGTGTTCTCCTCGGTAAACTTATGTATGTTCTTACCGGCGGTAAAGTTAACCCCCTTATCGGTTCCGCAGGCGTTTCTGCAGTTCCGATGGCTGCTCGTGTTGCTAACACAGTAGGTCAGAAAGAAGTTCCCGGCAACTTCCTTCTTATGCACGCTATGGGTCCCAACGTTGCAGGCGTTATCGGTTCTGCCGTTGCCGCAGGCGTATTCCTTACATTGTTTAAATAAGGAGATATATCATAAATGATCAATAATAATCCCGTTAAAATAACTGAAACCGTTCTGCGTGACGCTCATCAGTCTCTTATCGCCACCAGAATGTCTATCGATGAGATCTTACCTTCCCTTGAGATGCTCGACGCTGTAGGCTATCATGCGCTTGAAGCATGGGGCGGCGCAACATTCGACTCCTGTCTCCGTTTCCTTAACGAAGACCCCTGGGAAAGACTCCGCAAGATCCGTGACGGCGTAAAGAACACCAAACTTCAGATGCTCTTCCGCGGTCAAAATATTCTCGGTTACAGACACTATTCCGATGACGTTGTTGAATATTTCGTTCAGAAATCTCTTGCGAACGGTATCGACATCATCAGAATTTTCGATGCTCTCAATGACCCCAGAAACCTTGAAACTGCTGTTAAAGCAACAATTAAAGAAGGCGGTCACGTTCAGGCTGCATTCTCTTACACCATAAGCCCCGTTCACAATACCCAGTCCTTTGTTGATTTTGCAAAGAATATGGAAGAACGTGGCGCAAACTCAATCTGTATCAAAGACATGGCAGGTCTTCTCACTCCTTATAACGCTTACGAACTCGTTAAAGCACTTAAAGAAAACGTTAAGATCCCCATTGAACTTCATACTCACTGTACAGCCGGTATTGCTGAAATGACATACCTCAAGGCGATCGAAGCAGGCGTTGATATCGTTGACACTGCACTTTCTCCTCTTTCCGGCGGTACTTCTCAGCCCTCTACAGAGTCTATCGTTGCAACTCTCAACGATTCTCCCAGATCTACCGGTCTCGACCTCGACAAGCTCAACGAAGCAAGAAAATACTTCATGCCTCTCCGTGAAAAATATCTCGCTTCCGGCTTGCTCAATACCAAGGTTCTTGCTGTTGACGTTAACACCCTTCTTTATCAGGTTCCCGGCGGTATGCTCTCCAACCTCGTTTCTCAGCTCAAACAGGCAGGTAAAGAGGATAAATACGAAGAAGTTCTCCGTGAAGTTCCCCGCGTAAGAGAAGATGCAGGCTTCCCGCCTCTCGTAACTCCTTCTTCTCAGATCGTTGGTACTCAGGCTGTTTTCAACGTACTCTTCGGCAGATATAAGAACGTATCAAAAGAGTTCAAAGCTCTCGTTCGCGGTGAATACGGTAAAACTCCCGTTCCCATCAAGCCCGAATTTGTTAAACAGATCATCGGTGACGAACAGCAGATCACTTGCCGTCCCGCTGACCTTATCAAACCCGAACTCGATTCTCTCCGCGAAGAAATGAGAGAATATTACGAACAGGAAGAAGACGTTCTCAGCTACGCTCTCTTCGATCAGGTAGCAACCAAATTCTTTAAAGCTCGTCAGAGCGAAAAATACGGCGTCGATAACTCGCACTCCGATAAAAAAGATATGGTTCATCCCGTATAATTAATATTGTTATAACAAACGACCTCTTGCGGTTTTTCCGTAAGAGGTCGTTTATTGTTTTATACTTTCAGCAGTTTTCTTTTTATATATTCATATAAAATAGTTGTACCAAATGCGATAATTATAAAAGTAAACAATGCGATGTTTTGATCTTCTATCTTGGGCAAAAGTATGCTGTGAAGTATGTAAATCATAGCGGATATAAATATGCCATGTATTATACCATCTATAAGAGTTTTAACGTTAAATATTAAAATCCTTGAAAGTTTGATTATGGGTTTTTGTTTATTTACGTTATTGTAGGACATTAGTGAAGTTGCTATAAACATCAGAAAAACTATTGCCGTCAATACTACCCAGGAAATCGAAGCATCTAACGTATTTATCCAAGTTATTAGAATAACAGCACAGAGCGCTGCAATTGAGTCCCAAACACCACATGCCACATTAAACAGTATTTTATTCTTTTCCGATGAAATAAAGAAATTTAATCGGCAAAGAATATACGAGAAAAATCCTGCAATGATTGACTTGATTAAGTTTGAACATATTTCCAATAAAGTTATTTCGCCGTTTTGGGATAAAAACAGCTTGTCTGTGATTCCAACAAACGGCAATTCAAGAAGAACAGTCTCACGAGTTAGAAAATATGCTTCGTACCAATTATCATTTAAAATTAGTTGATATAATGGGTTTACGGCCGAATAAAAGTCAATTCCCGTGTTAAAAGAAATAACTAATCCATGTGCAATCAAAATTGTAACTGCTATAACTATAGCAACAAGGACAAATATGTAGTATGATATGGCTAATTTGAAAATTGATTTTAAAATTATTTTTATCGTTTTTAATGTGTCTGACATGAATCATTCCGTTAGTTTATCAGAAGTTGTCTTGCTTCTTCTTTTAAGGAACAAGCCTCAATATTGGTAGTCTTTATTATTTGGCACTTATCTTTGTATTTCTTTTTTTTGAAAAGATATATTGCAATAAATGGAATAGTTGAAAGAGGAAAAAATAAAATTGCACATATAATCCATCCAATAGACGGTGCTTTGGGTTGTTGTCGGATATACATGTTATTAAACGAATATTCAAGATTTTTTATCTTTTCATAGTTCTTTATATTTTTATTTCGTCTAAATACAAGTTTAATATAGTTTGTACTTTCTGTTACAGAGTAAAGTGCATCAAATTTACTTTCTAAATGAGTATTTTTAGTATCTATAGTTTGTGAAGATTTTAATTCCCATCCAAAGCTTTCGAATTCTTCGATTATGTTATTTTCAAGCTCAGGACTAACTTGAACAGAGGTCGATTCCCAAATAGGTTCTACTTTACTTTGGGTCCACGCCGATTTTTCATTAATTTGAGTTCCGCATGAACTGCAAAAAGTGCTTCCATCCGGTATTTGTTTGCCGCAATTGTTGCAATACATAAGAATATCATCCTTTTCTAAATTTTCCATATTATAACATGAAAAAAACGATTTGTCAACCCTTTTGAGTTAACTATTTAAACTCAAAAGGGGTATAATGTATTTATGTTAAATTGAAAGGGTGGGTAGTATGACGATTGGAGAGGCGGTTAGAATAAAAATAACTGATTTATGTAAAGAGCATAATATAACTGTGAATAAGTTGGCAACTATCTGCGGGATAACTCAATCAACACTTAATAATATTGTGAGCGGTAGAAACAACAGTGCCACTGTTTCGACGATAAAGAAGATTTGCGACGGCTTAAACATAAGTATCAATGATTTTTTTAGCGATGATCTTTTTAAAGATTTGGAGCAGGAATTAAAATAGACAACAACCCATGAAGAATTAACTTCATGGGTTGTATTTTTATATTATTTTATTCGTTATAAGTGAAATTGCCTGTGAAATCGATTGTCTGTCCGTTGATCTTAACAGTTCCTTGTTTACCGTCTTTACCGATGATCTCGCAATTTACAACTTTGCCTTCTTTCCATTTTGCCGATACTGTAAAGCCGCCGCGTGCGACAAAGCCGTTGAATTCACCGTCTTTCCATGCATCGGGGAGGGCAGGAAGAATGTCTATATATCCGTCATGGCTCTGCATTAACATTTCGATAATGCCTGCTGTTCCGCCGAAGTTACCGTCGATCTGGAACGGAGGATGATTGTCGAACATGTTCGGAAGAGTGCTCTTCTTCAACAGTGCTATAATGTTTTCATATGCCGCATTGCCGTCAGCAAGACGTGCAAAGAAGTTTATGATCCACGCTCTGCTCCAGCCTGTATGTCCGCCGCCGTTTTCAAGGCGTCTTTCAATTGTTTTTCTTGCGGCAGCAAAAAGTTCGGGGGTAGATTTTGTTATTTGATTAGAGGGATGTAAACCGTAAAGGTGAGATATGTGTCTGTGACCGGGTTCCCACTCGTCAAAGTCTTCGGACCATTCCATTATCTGACCGTGTTTGCCGATTCTGATGGGGGGCAGCTGCTCGATCTTTTCTTTAAGTTTTGCGGCAAAATCTTTGTCAATATCAAGTATTTCGCATACATCAATGTTGAATTCAAAAAGTTCTCTGACAATGCTTATGTCCATTGTCGGACCTGCGCACATGCTGGCTCTGCTTCCGTCTGTGGGGCTCTTGAAGCTGTTTTCGGGAGAACCTGAGGGTACTGTTACAAGGTATCCGTTTCTCGGGTCTTTTACAAGGTATTCGCAGAAGAACTCGGATGAACCCTTGATGATAGGATAATATTCTTTAAGGAATTCTTTGTCTTCACCGTACAACCAACGCTCCTTGATATGACGTAAACACCAAGCGCCTGCTGTTGCAAATGCTCCGAATACAGGGTGTGCGCCGAGAGAAGTATAACCCCAAGGGGTAGTGGTGTAGTGTGCTACCCAACCGGGACAGTTGTATACATTTTTCGCCGTCGCCTGACCTTTGTCTGCAATCATTTTTA
>SVMP01000088.1 GCA_015067385.1 Oscillospiraceae bacterium
AGGTGCTGTTCTTTAATCTGCTCGGAAATATAAGCAATCTCGCGTTCTTTTTCTGCAATATCAAGCTGCATAAAGATCAAGCTGACGGTAGATGCTGCCGCAATAACAAACAGCATTAATTTAATAAGCACGCCTGTTTTCGACATAATCCCCCATCCTCACAACTAAATATATCTTATTATAACATAAAACTCGCATTATTTCAAGCCTTTCCGACATATTTTTCCCAATATTTCTGAACTTTTCTTGACAAGGAACGATATAAGTCGACCAAAAGAGAAAAAGAACAGTATCCACCCTATCAAAACAGAGGCAAGAATAAAAATTCTTATCTCTCCGTTATTTACCGTAAAAATAAAAATAACGAAAGCAACAGCGGTAAATAAAAAATAAAGCAGATCAAAAATAAACGAAGCCGCGTCGAATGATGAAAAAATATTTCTGAAAATACGGAATATACAATACACAAAGCAAAGAAAAAAACCGAATACGATAGAATAGAAAAAAAGGAGTTGCTGCGAAAGAATAGTAAAACCCATACACATTACCCGAAGAGTTTAGAAACAATGCTTTCGTTTTTTGATCTGCCGGAATTAGAATATTCGAGTGAATTTATCCTGCCTTCGATACGCAAGCTTTTATCCGCTGTATCAATATCAAGAGATATTACCTTTAACCCGGAGCCTTTAACGGTAAGTTTACCGAGATCTGTCCTTGCAACGATTATTGATTCATCGAATTTTTCTACATCAGTAACACCTGTAATATCTACTGAAGCTCTGTCTTTCATAGATACGGAATGAGGGAAAAGTTGTTCGTTCTGCATATATTACCTCTAAAAAAAATTACTCTGCATATAAAATATATGCAGAGCTTTTTCGGTTTATTACTATTTTATTCAGACAATGCACGATACATAGAAGCGGCAGTATCTTTAGATGCATGTTCCGAGAGAGAAAGAACTTCAAATTTAGAGATTTTTCCGCCAAGGGAAAGCTCAATAATATCGCCGACCTTAAGTTCGTAAGCCGGTTTAGCGGTTTTACCGTTTACACTTACACGGGAACCTGAACATGCTTCGTTTGCAACAGTACGTCTTTTAATAAGACGAGAAACCTTTAAAAATTTATCGAGACGCACTTTTAATTATTTGATTTCCTCACGAAGAACTTTACCTGCTTTGAACACAGGAACTTTAGTTGCGGGAATAGCGATCTTCTCATCGGGTTTCTGAGGATTTCTACCTTCTCTTGCAGCTCTTTCACGAACTTCAAAACAACCGAAACCTACGAGCTGAACTTTATCGCCGGATTTGAGAGCATCGGAAATGCTGTCAATAAAAGCATCGATAACTTTAGTTGTTTCTTTCTTTGAAAGGCCTACTTTTTCAGCAACCTCAGCAATAATTACGTTTTTATTCATTTTGTACCTCCGAAAATGTATATCTATATTTTTACTGATTTCTATTTTACACTATTTTTCTGTATTTTTCAAGCATTTTTTCGCTTTTTCGATAAAAAAGATCGAATTTCATTAAAACTAACCAATTTGACGATAATCAAAAATACGAAATATACTAATATTGCACATATGATCGCGGGGAAAAGTGCGATTTTTTGCGGTAATATCAGGTCAAATACAAACATAAATCCCTTTGCGGCAACCCAACATACCGCACCCGCAACCAAAGGTTTAACAAAAACATCGATCCATTTGGGAAGGAAACCGAGATTCTTGTAAACAAAAATAATATTCATTATAAGCATAACGGGATATGCGATATTTGTTGCTATGGGAGCTCCGTTAACATTCACAGCAGGCACGCTGACAAGAATAAGGGTGCTTAACGTCTTTATTCCTGCACCGACAGCGACCGAAATAACGGGAAGATATGATTTTCCTACTGATTGAAGGATAGCCGAAGTAATGTTTGTTAAACCGACGGCAATAAGTGCAAAAGAGATGAGTTGAAGAAGCGGTGTTGCAGCCTGAACACCCGCAGGATCGGCAGGGAAGAAAAGATTCAGAACGGGTTCAGATACCGCATTAAGACCAAACGCACTGCCGAATGCAAGAATCGACGAATACTTAAGTGCTTCACCTGCAGTCTTTTCTATTTGCAACTTATCTTTTTTAGCGTATGCAGCAGAAATTGCGGGAATAAGACTTATACCGATGGCGGTAATGAGGAATGACGGTAAATTAAAAATAGTCAAAGCCATATTACCGTAAGAACCCCAAAGCAGCTTCGCATGTTCAACATCAAGATACGTTTTAAGCCTGTTCATTACCACGAACGCATCAACAAGACTCATAAGGTTAGCGGTAACGGAACTGATTATAAGAGGGAACGATATTATCAGAAAATCTTTTGTTAATTTCTTGGTAGGAGTTTGCGTGTCATTCAAAAAACCGCTTATTGAAATACGGTAATTTTTACTTCTGAAGACATAACGGCAAACCATAAATATCATTGCGGCAAATGTACTTACGGAAACACCGAGAACAGCCCCGCCGACAACGATCTCTGAAGGATAGCCGAGATTATGAAGAATAAGCGCAATACCGTAACCTGCAAGAAGCTTTACAATAGCCTCGATAAGATTGGATAACGCGGTAGGCGTCATATTTCTGTATCCCTGAAAGAATCCTTTAAAAACGGATACGACAGAAATACAAATTATTGCGGGCATAATTGCCGCCACAGACCAATATGCTTCACGGCTGTTCATACCCTCTGCGAGAGGCATGGCAAAGATAAAACCGAGGACGGCAAGGACTGTGCCGAGCGTAACAAAGATAACGGAAGCTATCTTCATTATTTTCGATATATCTTTATATCTTTCAAGAGCAAGTGAGCTCGATACCATTGTCGCTATACCGGTAGGCAATCCTGAGGTAGCAATCGATAAAAGAAAAACGTAAATACTGTATGCCGATGAAAAATAACTCATCGCAGCAGCGCCTACAAGGTTGGTCAAGGGTATCTTGAATATTGCACCTACAAGCTTAACAAGAAATCCCGATACAGAAAGGATAAGTGCTCCATAGGCTACACTTTGTTTTTTTGACATCTGAAATTAATCTTCTTTCAGAGAAGCAGCGCATTCGGAGCAGAATTTTGCTTTTTCGGGACAAAGGTTTCCGCATTGGGGACATACCTTGGCACCTTTGATCTCGCAGAGTTCACGCATAAGAAGTTTGATGCGATAATTGGCTCTGTCTATATCTGATTCGAGGATCTTCATACGGGAATCAGCTTTGATCTCACCCGATTTGATAAGTTCATAAGCAATCTTGCCGAGTTCTATGTAACGGTTTCTTGCCTGAAGCTTGCTGTCCTGGATCTTGTACTGGATCTTTGTTCTTTCTATCATTTCAAGACTTTTTTGGCATGCAATATCTGTAATATCTCTGCCTTTATTAATGATTTCTTCTGCTTTTACATTCACGGTAAAAGACTCCTTTCATAAAGCTGTAATTATTGATATTATAACATTATTCCCTCTAAATAGCAATACTTTCTTTGTAAATTTTTTTGTAAATAAAAAAAATACGGATCGGCATAACCGATCCGTGGGACGAACAGGTTATCAAACAGATAAGATAAACTTTCGGCGTCCAAATTTTCGGGGTCAATGAAGGGAGTAAAACAATAAAATGATTATACTCTATTTTCCAATAAAAGTAAAGGGGTTTTGTGCCATATTCGTTCGACAAAGTTCATCGTGACGTCACATATAAAGAAGAAAAAAAATGTATAATAAGAAATGATATACCATAAATTATATAATTTAAGGAAGCTTTACAGATAAAGCTATGGTGAAAGATAAATGACCGCACCTTTTTTCCCCGCAAATATACTCATACCTAAGGAAGGTTTTGAAAAATGGAGTGTTATCGCATGCGACCAGTATACGTCCGATTCAAAATACTGGAAAGACGTTGAAAACACAGTAGCAGACGCCCCCTCCTCTCTCAGAATCACCTTACCCGAAATATTCCTTGAAGACAATGATGTTTCGGAGCGTGTTGAAAAGATAAACGAAACAATGAAAAAATATCTTTCAGACGGTATTTTTGAAGAGCTGAAAAATACTTTTATCTATGTTGAACGTACCCTCCGTTCCGACACAATAAGAAAAGGAATAATCGGAGTCATCGATCTTGAAGCTTACGATTTTTCCACCGATTCAACAGCGCTTGTAAGAGCGACCGAAAGAACTGTAACGGAAAGAATTCCGCCCAGAGTCAAGATCAGACAAAATGCGCCGCTTGAACTTCCGCACATAATGGTTCTTTTTGATGACCCGGGAGACAGCATATTCTCATCATTGGCAAAGTTTAAGCCGACAATGAAAAAGGTATATGACTTTAAGCTTATGAAAAACAGCGGTTATATATCCGGTTGGAAAGCAGACGGTGCGGCTGCGGAAGACATAAAAAAAGGTTTTGACGACTTACTCAAAAGAAGCACTGATCATGCATCGGGGAAAGCACCTCTTTTATTTGCAGTCGGAGACGGAAACCACTCTCTTGCCACGGCAAAAACGTGCTGGGAAGCAATAAAAAAAGATCTGACAGAAGAACAGAGAGCAACCCATCCTGCACGTTTTGCGCTTGCAGAAGCAGTTAATATACACGATTCTTCTCTCGATTTTGAGCCTATACATAGAGTTTTATTCAACACAAACACAGAAATATTCAGAGAAGAGCTTCTTAATTATTTTAAAGGAAGAATCAATGAAGATCTTTGTGAAGTTAACGACTTCAATGATTTTGTAACTGTTTCGACCGATTATGAGCACGTATATGAGCTTACTGAAAAGAAAACAAATCTTACAATCGGAGATGTACAGGAATTTCTTGATTACTATATCAAAGAAGTAGATACGGGCGCAAAAATCGACTATATTCACGGAGACGGTACGGCAATAGAGCTTGGCAGAAAAGAGAACAATGTTGCGATCCTTATGCCGTCAATTTCCAAAAGCGATCTTTTCGATATGGTAATGCTCGCAGGCGTGTTGCCGAGAAAAACGTTCTCAATGGGCGAAGCAGACGACAAAAGATTTTATCTTGAAGCAAAACAAATCATATAAATTATTAATCAGAAATGGAGAAAACTAAAATGAAAAAGTTTTTTGGTGAATTCAAAGAGTTTATTGCGAAAGGCAACGTCATGGACCTTGCAATAGGTATGGTAATCGGCAGTACGTTTACAAAGATCGTAAACAGTATGGTTAACGATATACTCATGCCCCTTGTAAGTCTCCTCACAGGCAAAACAAACTTTGCAAACATGTTTATTGCTCTTGACGGTAACGATTACATGACACTTGCAGAAGCACAGGAAGCAGGTGCTACCGTTATTGCATACGGTAACCTTATCGAACTTATTATCAACTTCATTCTTACTGCACTTTTCCTTTTCATTATTGTTAAAGCTCTCAACAAACTTCGTTCCATGAAAGAAAAGGAAGAAGAAGCTAAATAATAAACCGAGCTATTCGGTATGGAGCAAAAGTTATGAAATATGAAGCCAATTGGGAATCGCTCGATAAACGTCCCGTGCCCTCTTGGTTTGAGGATGCTAAATTCGGTATTTTCATCCATTGGGGTTTATATTCGGTGCCTTCCTTCACAAACAAAGGAGAGTATGCCGAATGGTATGCTCAGCAAATAAAGAATCCTAATCATACTGCAACAGCATTTCACAACAAAACCTACGGCGAAAACTTTAAATACAGCGATTTTGCCGGAATGTTTAAAGCAGAATTATTCGATGCGGATGAATGGGCAAAGCTTTTTGAAAAATCAGGTGCAAAGTATATTAACTTTGTAACGAAACATCATGACGGTTTCTGCATGTACGACACGGACTATGCATGGAACTGGAACAGCTTTGATGTCGGTCCTCACAGAGATTTTTGCGCAGAACTCAAAACAGCACTCGATAAGACGGATGTAAAATTCGGTATCTATCATTCCGTATATGAATGGGAAAATCCTATTTATTTAAGAGATCCCGAAGAATATGCAACAGAACATCTCATCCCTATGTTAAAAGAACTTATTGAAAAATATAAGCCATACACTCTTTTTACAGACGGAGAATGGGATCAGACATATGAAACATGGCACAGCGCCGAGTTTTTACAGTGGCTGTACAACGAATCTTCTGTCAAAGACTACATTGTTCCCAACGACAGATGGGGCATCGGAACTCGCGGTCATCACGGCGGCAACTTCACGACCGAGTACGATAATATTGTGAAGAAAAAAGCTGAATTCAAGTCTGTAGATCCAAACAAACCGTTTGAAGAATGCAGAGGCATGGGCAGATCGTTCGGACTCAACAGAGTAGAAAACACAGAAGATTACATGTCGGCAAAAGAGCTTATAGAATTTCTCGTCATGGTTGTCGGTCACGGTGGAAACCTGTTGCTTAACATTGGACCTGCGGCAGACGGAACGATTCCTGTAATTCAGCAGGAAAGACTTTTGCAGATTGGTAAATGGCTTGAAACAAACGGTGAAGCTATTTATGGAACAAGAGAATACTGTTCCACACCCGAAGAAGGTCATTATTACACAAAAAAAGACGGCACAGTATTCGGATTTACGACTTCGTTCCCGTTTGAGAGCGTTGTTTTCGATAAAATCCCCTATTCTGCTGATCTCAAGGTTTCATTGCTCGGCAGTGATGCGGTTATCGGTACAGCAGATGAGGATGGAAAGTTAAAACTCCTCATTCCGGCACTTAATCCCGATAAAGTCAGCAGCGAACATCTCTATACATTTAAAATCAAAAAATAATTCAATCCCAAAGGGAGGAAATGTTTTATGAAAAAAATAAATGTTGCATTGGTTGGTCTTGGTTTCGGCGGTGCATTTGCCGGAATCTATAAAGATCATCCTAATGTCGGAACAATAGGTCTTTACGACACCGATGCTCAAAAAGCAAAAAATTGCGCTGATTATCATGGCATAGACAAAATATATAGCAGTTTTGAAGAAATTCTCAACGATAAAGATGTAGATGCTGTTCATCTTGTTACTCCTATTCCGCTTCACGCTGAACAGACAGTAAAGGTTCTTGATGCAGGTAAGCATTGCGCTTGTACTGTTCCTATGGCAACTTCTCTTGAGGATCTTCAAAAGATTACCGATGCGGTTCGCAGATCAGGTAAAAACTATATGATGATGGAGACAACACTCTACACATACCAGTTTTTCTATGTTAAACAAATGATCAAAAGCGGAGAGCTCGGTAAGATCCAGTTTATGAGAGGTTCTCATTATCAGGATATGTCAAACTGGCCGTATTATTGGATGGGACTTCCTCCGATGTGGTACGGCACACATGCTATTGGTCCGATGGTTGCTCTTTCCGGTTCACGAATCAAGAGAGTTAACTGTTTCGGTTCCGGTACAATGGACGAAAAGCTTCATGAACAGTACGGAAACCCGTTCCCTGTTGAAAGCGCACTTTTCGAATTTGAAAACGGCATGAAGGGCGAAGCAACAAGATCTTTGTTTGAAACCGCAAGAATGTATCAGGAAGGTCTTCACGTTTACGGAAGCAAAAAGTCTTTTGAATGGGGCTTTACAGACGGCAGCCTCCCCTATATCACAAGACTTGAGCCTACCGCAGACAGAAGAGGCTTTGACACTTTCTTTGAAGAAACAAAAATGCCGAACTTCCACAAATATCTTCCCGAAGAAATTCAGAAATACACAGTTGGCGGAAGATACGACCCGCTCAATCCGCAGGAATCTCTCATGGAAGGTGCGGGAGGCGGTCATCACGGCTCTCACCCCCACCTCGTTCATGAATTTGTAATGAGCATTATTGAAGAGAGAAAGCCCTGGATCGACGAAGTTCTCGGTGCGAATATCACAGCAGCAGGTCTCTGCGCTCATATTTCCGCAATGAACAACGGCGAAGCAACTATCGTTCCCGAATTCTAAAATACATAAAATCAAGTCACCGTAGAAGATACGGTGACTTGACTGTTTTAAGTTATTTTTTTCGTTTTGTTTTACATATTCCGACAATAAGAAAAGCAACGGCTGTAAGGCATATAAACAATAAAAATACTTCAAACCACGGGAAACCGGTCGTAGCAATTAAAATTGCAGTAGGTCCGTCAGCTCCCCCTATTATTCCAATTGATGGATCTCCTGTCGTTTCTGTAATTTGAACGGTAGTTGAAACATCGACGGAAATACATGCAAAGCACACAGCTATCGCGCTTTGAAGAGCAAAAAACAGTGTTATAATTAAAAGAACGACAAGAGTGATTCTTGTTTTCTTTCGATGTTTTTCGTTATGTTCTGCAAACTGAACGGTCAAAAGCTCAAGTTTCCGTGAAATTTCTTCGACTGATACTGATTCATTGATGGGCTCATTTGTTTCACCCAACAAAGCATTGACAGAAGTATCAAGAACTTCGGAAAGGCGAATGAGCATCTCAGCATCAGGGACAGAAAGCCCCGTCTCCCATTTTGAAACGGTCTGGCGAACGACATTGAGTTTATTCGCAAGGTCTTCCTGAGAGATACCCTTTTTCTTGCGGAATAATTTTATATTTCATTAAGCATAAGTAAACC
>SVMP01000089.1 GCA_015067385.1 Oscillospiraceae bacterium
GTCCTTGCCATCGTCGGGTCGTAGCTCGGTCCGGTGGGGAACAGTATCCATTCGTACGCACCGTCCATGTTGTATGCAAGACCGCTTGCGTTTTCCGATGCAAGACCGATCTGGGTGTACTGAAGAACAAAGGCGTTTCGTCCGTCGCAGAATTTCTTAACGAAATCTCCGTTGTTTTCTTCAATAAGCTTTCTTTCCGTAAGATCTTTTATAAATTCGAGAGCTTCTCTTGCATTTGTTGAATTAAGCGAATATTTAAGAGTTCCGTCTGCCTCTTTTGTAACGATCCTTGCACTGTTGGAATAAAGCGCCGCAAGCTCAAGGAACGGTTCGCCGATGTGAGATACGGCATAAACGTGATCTTCCGAATTTGCAGAGGATACATCGTTTATCGCTTCGCACATTTTTTCAAATGTGTCCCATGTCCATTCCTTCTGCTCGTCAAGCTCGTGCGGAGATGTCTGCTGATATTCGGAGATCAATGCCGGATTGAACCACATCGCAGGCATCGTGTACGGAGAGGGAAGTCCCCAGTAATATGAGATTATCGCATAATAATCTCCGTCAAAGCATCCTGCGTCAAGCATACCCTGCGTTCCGTATATGCCCGATTCAAAATCAAGCCCCATGTCGGAAAAAGGCATAAAATATCCGTTCTGAACATATTTTCCGGTCGCAACCTCTGCCGCCTGACAAATGGCAATGTCTGCATATTTTTCACCTGTGGCATACTGCGCAAGGAAAACGGAAAGATTGCTTTCGCCGAGAACGTTGATCTTTACATTGAACTTCTCCTCGGTGTCCTTGTACCTTTGAAGAAGTTTGTCGCCTCTCGAGTCTTCACCCGGTTCGGGCGCAAGCTGAACTCGTCCGCCTCCGTGTGTTCCTGCGGCAATCGTGTATTCGTAACCGAGAAGATCTACCTCATCGGCTTTTGCGTAAGGATCATATTCTGGAATGATCTCTTCAGCCGGCGTCGAAGCACAGGCTGAAAGTAAAAGAATAAATGCTGTTATTAATGCTGTTATTTTTGCTGATTTCATTGCTTTTCCCTCTTATTTGTTGAGATAATCGTTGTATTTTCTGTCAAGAGAATCCTGGAAGGATCCTTCAACGCTTGCGAACGCTTCGGATGCCGACTTTGTGCCTCTTGTTACATTCATAAAGATAGACTGCATATCTGAAAACGGAATAAATACCGAGTAATCGTAGAATGCTTCGTCTCTTATCATGTTGAAATATTCAAAAGATTCCTTTGAATAAAAATTGTTTCTTTCAAAATCGTCCTGCCATGTTTCCTTTGTTTCTCCCGGAAGCGGCTGGAGAAGATAGGGCAAAAGAATAGAGTGAACCTCCCCGTCGGAGTTCGAGGGCGCATAGAATATTCTTGAATGATATGAGAACGATGTTCTGGAATTCGAGTTTACGTCTCCCCTGGGACCTGTCGGGAAGTATATCCATTCATAAGCCTCTTTCATCTGGTAGGAAAGGTTGCCCGTGCCTTCGGAACTGAGGCCCATATGCGTAAATTCAAGGAAAAATGCCTGTCTGTTTTCAACAAACGGTGTGATGTTCTGTCTGTCGCCGCCGTCCGTGATGAGATCTCTTTCGGCAAGAGAATGAATAAATTCAAGCGCTTCGATAACTTCGGGAGAGTTGAGCGCAAGGGTAAGTCTGCCGTCGGATTCTTTGGTAACGATCCTGCCGCCGTTTGAGTAGACCGCCGCAGTTTCAAGATACGGCTCGTTCGTGTATCTAACAGCGTACACGTGATTGTTCTCGTCGGGGTCGGATGTGTCAAGGATAGATTCACACATCGTTTCGAATGTGTCCCATGTCCATTCACCCGTTTCGTTGAGCTCATGGGGATGCGGCTGCTGATATGTTGAAATAACTCTCGGATTGAACCACATCGCAGGCATTGTGTACGGAGACGGGAATCCCCAGTAATACGCAATTATCGAGTAGTATTCGTTTCCGAAAAGACCTGCTTCAAGAGCGCCGGGAGTACCGTAAAGCCCTGAAAACAGATCTATGTCCATGTCGGAAAACGGCATAAAATAACCGTTCTGAACATAGTTGGAATTGAACACGTCTGCTATCTTTGCAACCATAAGATCGGCATATTTCATTCCTGCCGCATACTGCATTACGAACGTTCCGAGGTCGCATCCGTCCTGTACTTTTATTTTAACATTGTATTCGTTTTCTGTATCTTTGTATCTCTGTAAAAGCTTGTCTCCTCGAACATCCGTGCCGGGTTCGGGCGAAAGCTGAAATTCGCCGCCGCCGTGCGTTGCCGCTGCAATTATGTATTCATAACCCAAAAGGTCAATGTCTGAACTTGCTTCGGGGTTGTATTCCGGTGCTATTTCTTCTGCGGCTTCCGATGAACAAGCAGTAAAAACAATGAACAAAGTCATAATAACTGCAAATATCTTCATTTTTTTCATGAACAACTCTCCTTTTGTTTTGTGTATGGCACTCTTCACTGTTTTTCTGAATGTTTCAAGGTTCCCCACAGGACTTTCGTCCCATGGAGAACCGAGGCTGTTGATTAGTCGATTTCGCCCTTCTGGAGGATCTGCTTCATGGGAGCAGGACGTTCACAGGTGGACTGGAGTTCGTAAACTTTGCCCGAATCGGAGCTCATTTCGAATGAGTGCATAACTTCGAGAGCATGGTAGCAAAGTTCTTCGTTAGCTCTGTGCTTACGGTTGTTTCTGATAGCGGAAGCCATATCCGCAACTGCAAGACCGCGGCTGTTTTCTGCGTAGCAGTGAGTGAGAGGCATTTCCATAAAGCCGGTGTTGTGGCGTTTAACGTAAACAGGACCGCCGAAACCGTTCGGGTCGGGTACTACGATAGTACCTTCGGTACCGTAAATTTCGATGCAGGGAAGGCTTCTTGCGCCCCAAACGTCGAAGGAGGTCGTGAGCTGAACGGTAGCGCCGTTAGCAAATTCCATAGTACCTGCAACGTGAGTCGGAACTTCAACGTCAATAATGGTGCCGTACTTGGGTTCGCTGGTGATCATTCTCTGGGGGAATGTCTTCTTTGTAAAACCAACGGTTCTCTTAACGGGACCGAGGAGAGATACGAGTGCGGTGATGTAGTACGGACCCATGTCGAACATCGGGCCTGCGCATTTCTTGTAGTAGAATTCAGGATCCGGATGCCAGCTTTCGTGACCGTGGCAAAGAAGGAATGCGTTACCTGCAACGGGTTCGCCGATGTAACCGTCATCAATGAGTTTACGGCAAGTCTGGATACCTGCACCGAGGAAGGTGTCGGGCGCGCCGCCGATTCTGAGACCCTTCTGTTCAGCTTCGATCATGAGCTCTTTTGCGTCTTCAAGGAAACCGTTGAAGGGCTTTTCGCTGTGAGCGGATTTGCCTGCTGCGAGGATCTGACGGTTAACGATAGTGTGCTGGTCGGGGTTGGTGATGTTAAGAACGATCTCGATCTCATCATCTGCAAGAAGTTCAGCAACGGAAACAGCTTTCGGACCGTATTCTTCCGCACGCTTTACGGCTCTTTCGTGAATTCTGTCCGCAACATATTTAACTTCGATGTTTCTGAAAACTTTTGTAAGGTTTGTAAGGTATATCGGGCTGATATTACCGCAGCCGATAATACCGATTTTTACTTTATCCATGTTGGTTATCTCCTTTTAAAGTTGTTTTATTTTAGAACATTTTTGCTGTGCTTGAATATTTTGTATAGTCGCCTGCAACTGCTTTGCCTTCTGCAGCCCAGAGCATACCGCGTCTCTGAAGCTCCTGAGCTTCGGGAATGTCGAAAATATCATCGTGGTGACCGAGAGTATTGTAGAAGATTCTGCCCATGCCCCACATCTTTGTGTAAACAACGGGAACGTCAACTTCGCCGTTCGTTGCATGATACCAGTTAGCAACGGGGAATCTGGTGGTTGCGAGTACGTTTACGCAGGGGTCAATGTGAATATAGTACTGTTCGCTCTTTACCATGAAGTCTTCAATGCCGAAAATGATGGGGCTTGAAGCATTCTTCTTAATGTTGACTTTATATTCGATTTCGCCGCCGCCGGGATGGGATACCCACTGAGAACCGGTCATGAACTGCCAGTCAACACTGTTACGGAAAGAGTCGCACATGCCGCCGTGACAACCTGCCATACCTACGCCGGATGCAACTGCTTCGGATACAGACTGCATCTGTTCCCAAGAAATGTCGCCGCCTGTTACGATAGGAACGATAAGGTCGAGACTCTTAAGCTTTTCTTTGTCCTCGTAAGAGGTCATCGTGTCGGAAATCTCAACATCGAAATTTTCGTTTTCAAGGATCTTGCCGAATCTGTGCGCAACTTTTTCGGGTTCGTGTCCGTCCCAGCCGCCCCAGACGATAAGAGCTTTTTTGTTCATAAATATATCTCCTTGCATAATAAAATTTACTTTAAAATAAGTATACTTTATTTTACATTGTTTTTGTTATAATTTCAATAGATATATTGCAAAAAATAATAGGTTAAAAAAAATTATTTATTGTGTATTTTCCCTATATTTGCTTACAATATATAATCAACTGAAAATCTATCTTGATTTTTTTGCCTTTTTGTGATAAAATACATATGCGTGCGGATATCGTTTTAACATTAAATGAGGTGACGTAAATGAACGGATTGGAAAAGAAGATAAACGCTTTTGTTGAAGATCTTCTTGACGGTTATTATCCCGAAAAAAACGACGGAAAAGTTATTCACGATCCTATATGGGGTTCGGTGTTTTATTCCGGATGGGAGATCCAGATAATCGACTCGCCCGTCGTTCAGCGTCTGCGTGATATTCATCAGCTCGGCATGGCGGATCTTACATATACCGCCGCACGTCACAGCAGGTTTGAGCATTCTCTCGGAACAGCCGCGATAGCAGGCAGAATGGTCGAACATCTGAAAAAAAGAAGTAAGGATTATGCCGTTTGCGACAGGGACATCAACACCGTCCGCCTCGCTGCGCTTCTTCACGATGTCGGACATTGCTTTTACTCTCATCTTTCCGAAAGAGTCTACGGCTCAATGCCCGGTTTTTCCGAACTTATGAAGGAAAAAGACGTCAAATGCTCGCCTCATGAATTTATGTCGTATCTTATCATAACATCCGACGCTTTTGTCGGCTTCTTTGATGAATACGTCGATTTCCCCGACAAAGATTCCTCCCGTGATATTCTTCTTCGTGCCGCAAATATGGTCGTCGGCAAGAAAAACAAAGACTCTTCAGGCAACACGCTTTCGTTTTTAACATCTGTCATAAACGGCGAATTCGATGCCGATAAACTTGACTACACTCAGCGTGACAGCTACACCGCAGGCATCGCCATGACGTACGGTGTTGACAGATTCCTCATGAAACTCATGGTCTATTCGATGCAAAAGGACGGAGCGACGGACTATGTTTTGGCAGTCGATTCCGATGCTCTCACAACTATCGAGGAACTTATTTTCAACAGAAGCATACTCTATGTCTATATGTACCGCCATCAGAAAGTTCTCGCAACAGAGGCGGCACTTCGGGACGTCGTTCTCGGTATGGCGGATGTCGGACTTCTTGACGATCCCTCAGATTTCCTTAAATATTCCGATTCGGATGTCGAAAATTTCGATACGGTCGACAGTATTCCGTTTGAGGACGAAAACAATCTTTTAACTCTCGGCAGAATGATAAAAAATATCAAAGCCCGTAAGCTTCCCAAAAGAGTGGAGGAATTCTCCCTTGAAAAAATGGAGAAAAACGACGACAGTATAAGCGATTTTGCATTCGTAAAAGAATTTATTGCAAAGGTCGAAAAAGACCCTGCAGCTGTTCGCAGGGCGGTGTTCGAAAAAATAAGAGATAAATATTTTGAGCTCGGAAAGATCGTTGACTTTACGCTTTTCGATATCTATGTTTCGTTCCCGCCAATGATAAAAACAAGCACCGATTTCCTCCTCGTTTCAAAGAACGGAACGGTCCGTTCGACCGCCGATAAAAAATATATCAGGGATTGGGCAGAGGCTTTTGCG
This sequence comes from Oscillospiraceae bacterium, assembly GCA_015067385.1. Classification (GTDB taxonomy): domain Bacteria; phylum Bacillota; class Clostridia; order Oscillospirales; family UBA644; genus HGM12619. Next base: position 6,038 of record SVMP01000089.1, read on the forward strand.
GCTGAAAAATGGAGAGGTTATATTTTCTGTAATTCAAATGTTGACCGAAATATAGCTTCCGAATGTCTCAAAAACGGGCTGTAAGCTCTATCTTTGCAAAAAAATACTTGTTTTTTTACATTTTACCTCTTGAAATACAGCGAAATTTTTTGTATAATATTTCGTATCTTATTTTTTATTGATTTAATAAAGTAAAATCAAATTCGTTTTACATATAGGAGGAAAATTCCAATGCAGATCAAAAATCAGTATCTTGCAGACCTCTACGAAGAGATCAGCAAGAAAAATGCCAATGAGCCCGAATTTCTTCAGGCTGTAGGCGAAGTTTTCGAAAGCCTTGTTCCCGTTGCAGACAAACGTCAGGACTATATCGATGCAGGCGTTTTCAGCAGAATGGTAGAACCCGAACGTACCATCATTTTCCGTGTTTCCTGGGTTGATGACAACGGTAAGGTTCAGGTAAACCGCGGTTTCCGTGTTCAGTATAACTCCGCTATCGGTCCTTACAAGGGCGGTATTCGTTTCCATCCCTCCGTTAACCTCTCCGTTATCAAGTTCCTCGGTTTCGAACAGACCTTCAAAAACAGCCTTACCTCTCTTCCCATGGGCGGCGGTAAAGGCGGCAGTGACTTCGATCCCAAAGGCAAGTCCGACGGCGAGATCATGCGTTTCTGCCAGAGCTTCATGACCGAGCTTGCAAAACATATCGGTCCCGATACCGACGTTCCCGCAGGTGATATCGGCGTTGGCGCTCGTGAAGTAGGTTATATGTTCGGTCAGTACAAACGTCTCCGGAACGAATTCACAGGCGTTCTCACCGGTAAAGGTCTTTCCTACGGCGGTTCTCTTATCCGTCCCGAAGCTACCGGTTATGGTCTTTGCTACTTCACCGATGAAATGCTCAAAGACAATAATAATTCCTTTGAAGGCAAAATAGTTGTTATCTCCGGTTCCGGTAACGTTGCAACATATGCTGCTGAAAAAGCTACCGAGCTCGGCGCAAAAGTCGTTGCAATGTCCGACTCAAACGGTTATATCTACGATGCCGAAGGCGTCAACCTCGACGTTATCAAGCAGATCAAGCAGGTTGAACGCGGCCGTATCTCCGAATACGCTAAACGTGTTCCCTCCGCTGTTTATACCGAAGGCAGAGGCATCTGGACCATTAAATGCGACATCGCTCTTCCCTGCGCTACTCAGAACGAACTTCACCTCGAAGATGCAAAAGCTCTCGTTGCTAACGGCGTAATCGCTGTTGCAGAAGGCGCTAACATGCCCTCCACTCCCGATGCTGTTGCATATCTTCAGGAAAACGGCGTAATGTTCGGACCCGCAAAAGCTGCTAACGCAGGCGGCGTTGCTACTTCCGGTCTCGAAATGAGCCAGAACTCCATCAGACTTTCCTGGTCCTCCGAAGAAGTTGACGAAAAGCTTCACGGCATTATGGTCAACATCTACAAGAACGCTGCAAAAGCTGCCGAAGAATACGGCATGAAGGGTAACCTCGTTGCAGGTGCTAACATCGCAGGCTTCCTCAAAGTTGCCGATGCTATGAAGGCTCAGGGTATTGCATACTAAAAAAGTTTTATTGTCCCGGTCGTCAAAGACGATCGGGACAGTTTTATTCGCTTTGCGAGTGATATTCGGAATGCACCCTTGTCGCTTTTCCGATTTTTATTTGCTTCTCAAATGTGGTTTTGTGGTTTTACAAAAGGATCAACGGAGACTTTTCTGAATGGTGAAGTCTCCGTTTTTTTTGTATATATAAACGAAAAAAGCTCCTTTTCGGGAGCTTTGTTTCGCATAAAAAATTTAAGAGAAGGTAGATATGAAAAATCAGTGGAATAAGCTTAGTAATGTTTCTCCCGATCCGATTTTAAAAAGGTCCGCCCCGACACCGTTAAAGCAACGGGGCGGAAAGAGAGGGGGAGAAAATAATCGAAAAAATTATTTCAAAACGAATATGCTTTTTGATTACAGTTAAGAGTATAACCTAAAAATAACGAAAAAAAATGATGCATTTGTGTCACGCTTGCGGCAGATCGGGCGTTTTTTTATTTTACCTAATACCGTTAAAAAATAATTTTCATAAATTCTTAAAAATACCTCTTCCATATTTTTATATTTTATGGTATACTATAATCAGTAAAAAATACGTAATTTATATATTTTTGATTTTAATGAAATGAGGTATGTTATAATGTCAAAAATGATATACGTCGTTGACGACGAAATGGATATAAGAGCGATAGTACGTTCTTATCTCGAAAAAGAGGGCTATACCGTTAACGAATACGAAAACGGCGAAGATGCTCTCGCAGCCTTCAATCAGCAAATGCCCGATATGCTCATTATCGATATCATGATGCCCGGTATGTCCGGCTTTGAGCTTTGCAACGAAATAAGAAAGAAAGCAAATACCCCCATAATCATCGTTTCCGCAAGAGACGAGGAGCTTGACCGCATTCTCGGAATCGAAATGGGTGCCGATGACTATATCCCGAAGCCGTTCTCTCCCCGTGAAATGGTTGCCCGCGCAAAAAGCCGTATTCCGCAGAATA
>SVMP01000090.1 GCA_015067385.1 Oscillospiraceae bacterium
CTGAGCTGGTATACTTTATTTTTGGAAACAGGTTTGCCGTTAGCATCGAAGCCCCAACGTTCTTTCTTTGCGATAGCCTGAACTCTGGGGTTCTCTTCCATAGGCATGTTAACGTCAACGGGTCTGTCTTCCATCTTTTCGATCTTCTCGTTGGAGAACATGATCTTTTCGATTGCATCGGGAGTTTTGAAGAGATCCATTCTGGGAGAGATGGTTTCATCTGCAGCCATAGCACAGATCTTGGTGATGCGTTCTTTGATGGTTTCTTTTATGGATTCGAAAGCGTCATTGTCAGCAACTTTTGCGTCGATGAGTTTTGCGCTGTATGCCTTGAGAACATCCTGTTCTTCCCAAGCCTGAATTTCTTCCTGAGTTCTGTAGGAACTGGAGTCTGAAGGAGAGTGACCTGCGATACGGTAGGTAACGGTATCGAGGAGAACGGGACCTTTGTTTTCTTTGATGATGTCGATCTTGCGACGCATAGCATCGATAACAGCGAGGGGGTTGTAACCGTCAACACGTTCAGAGTACATCTGAGTGGGAGTTACACCGGCACCGACTCTTGCGAGGATACCGTATGCCATGGTTTCGCCGTATGTCTGACCGCCCATACCGTAAGAGTTGTTGAAGAAGTTGAAGATAACGGGGAGACCGCCCTTGTAAGCTTCTTCCCAAAGTTTTGTGTACTGATCCATAGCTGCGAAGTTCATAGCTTCCCAAACAGGACCGCGACCCATAGCACCGTCACCGATGTTAGAGATACAAATACCGTTTTTGTTATTTACTTTCTTGAAGAGAGCAGCACCGGCAGCAACAGTTGCAGAGCCGCCAACGATAGCGTTGTTCGGATAAATACCGAAGGGAAGGAAGAAGCAGTGCATGGAACCGCCGAGACCTTCATGGAAACCGGTATCACGTGCGAAGATTTCAGCAAGAGCACCGTAAAGAAGGAAGTCGATAGCGAGTTCTTTTGTGGATTTCTGATCTTTTTCAACGATCTTGAGGATCTTACCTCCGAGGAAGTTCTTCATAATGTCGTAAAGCTGAGCATCGTCAAGCTTTTCGATAGCGGAAAGACCTTTAGCGATGATCTCACCGTGAGATCTGTGAGAACCGAAGATAAAGTCGTCAATACCGAGATGGTAAGCCTGACCTACTGCGGAAGCTTCCTGACCCATGGAAAGATGAGCGGGACCGGGGTTGTTATATGCAACACCGTTGTATTCGCTGGTGGTTTTGATGAGGTAAAGCATAGATTCGAATTCACGAATATAAGCCATATCGCGATAAATACGCATAAAATCATCGTTGGAGAAATTAGCTTTTTCTTCTTCGATAGTCTTATTGTATTTGTTAAGATCTATGTCCTGAAAACTGAGAGTACCGGATTTACGGATCTCTTCGGGACTGATAAATTGACTCTTAGGCATATTTATATCTCCTTATAATGTGAAAATAGCTTCTCTGATAATTTCGCTTACTGTGGGATGCGGGAAAACGACTTCCTTCATCTTTTCGAGAGTCATTTCCTGTTCGATAGCAAGAGCAGCGCCCCAAATAATTTCGGAAGCGTAGTTGCAGATCATATGAACACCGATAACGTTGCCGTATTTCTTATTGATAAGAACTTTACAAATGCCGTCTCCGCCTTCGTTTTCCGCAACATAACGTCCGGAATAACGCATGGAAACGTTTGCAACAGCAAAATCAATACCCTTAGCGGCAGCGGTCTGCTCGGTCTCACCTACAGAACCGACTTCGGGATTTGTATAGATAACGGAAGGAATAGCGTTGTAACGCATAGTGTCCTTTTTACCGAGAATGTTGTTAACGGCAACTTCAGCTTCGCGGTAAGCGGTATGAGCGAGCATGGATTTACCGTTGATATCGCCTGCAGCGTAAACATTAGCTACATTGGTCTTCATATATCTGTCGGTAATAACAGCGCCGCGTTCCATAGCAACACCGAGAGTTTCGATGCCGACACCCTGAGTAACCGCACGTCTGCCTATAGAAAGAAGAACTTTGTCTGCTTTAACAGATTCCTGTTTACCGTCTTTTTCATAAGTTACAGCGCCGTTTTCAACAGAAACGACTTTGCATCCGAGACGGAATTCGATACCCTTTTTCTCATAGTTTTTCATGAGGATCTCGGAGATCTCGCGGTCGGTGGGACCTGCGATCTTATCCATCATTTCAACAACGGTTACCTTAGAACCTACAGAGTTGAAATATGATGCCATTTCAAGACCGATTACACCGCCGCCGATAACGGTAAGGTTTTCGGGAATATGGTCAAGATCGAGTATTTCGCGGTTTGTAAGAACAAAACCGGAAGCAAGACCGTCTTTAACACCGGGAATCGGAGGAACAACGGGCATAGAACCTGTTGCGAGAAGAAGATGTTTGCCTTCGTAGACATCGTTACCGACTGCTACTGTTATATTACCTGCGGCATTTTTGCCTGTAATAACACCTTCACCCTCAACAGCGACAGCGCCTTTCGCTTTGAGTGCGCCTCTGATACCTGTTACAAGGGTTTTAACAACTTTATTTTTGCGAGCAACGACTTTGGTATGGTCGATCTTCTGATTTTCAGCAGTAACGCCGTACTTATCGCCGTGCTTTGTATAATCGTAAATTTTAGCGGAATAGAGAAGAGCTTTGGAAGGAATACAACCTTCGTTAAGGCAACAACCGCCGAAAGAACGTTTTTCTATAACAACGGTAGAAAGACCTTCATGAGCAGCTCTTTCAGCCGCAAGATAACCTGCAGGGCCGCCGCCGAGGACAATAAGATCGTAAATCATGTTTATCCTCCTTATTTAGCGAGAAGAAGAGTGAAGTTTTCGAGGGCGTTAACGAGATCGGAAAGGAATTTTGCTGCGGGTGCACCGTCAAGAGCTCTGTGGTCAAACGTAAGAGAAAGACCCATAGCCTGATAGGGTTTGATCTCGCCGCCTACCATCTTGATTCTGGTTGTGATGTTATCTACGCCGAGAATACCTGTCTGGGGAGGATTGATAACGGGAGTGAAGGACTCAACGCCGAGGCTGCCGAGGTTGGTAACGGTAAAGGTACCGCCCTTGAGAAGATCGGGATTGATAGTTCCTGCTTTTGCTTCATCCTGAAGTTTCTTGGAGTTTGCGGAGATCTCGCTCAGAGACATGGTATCAGCGCCGAATACGGTGGGAACCATGAGTCCTCTGGGAGTATCAACAGCAACGCCGAGGTTTACATGTTTGAAGTAAACCATCTTGTCTTCATAGAAGTAAGCGTTAAGATCTTTATGGTTGGGAAGAACTCTGGAAACGGCATAAAGAATAATGTCGTTGAGAGTGATATTTGCAAGACCGAGTTTTTCTCTTGCATCCTTGATCTTTGCACGGTATGCCATAATTTCCGTAGCATCGAAAGAAGAATTGAGAGTGAGCTGAGCCATCTCGGAAAGAGAAGCATGCATCTGACGGGAGATGACCTTGCGGATATTGGGAAGTTTAACTTCTTCGCATTCACCGAAGTCAACAGTTGTTGTAGCAGCTACAGGAGCGGAAACAACGGGAGCAGCTTCTGCGGTTGCATTGAGGTCTGCAGTGGAGATCATGCCGCCGAGACCTGTTCCGATAATATCCTTACCGGCAGCAACATATTCATTTTTAGCAGCTGCGGAAACAGTTTTACCTTCAGCGATAAGTTTTCTTACATCACGCTCGATAACTCGACCGTTGGGACCTGTTGCAGCAGCGTAACGAAGATCTGCACCTGTGTTTTCAGCAAGGTTCTTTGCTCTGGGAGAGATCTTGATCTTTTCGCCTGTTACAACGGGAACAGCAACTGTTTCAACAGCGGGAGCAGTTTCTGCTTTTACTTCTTCCGCAGGAGCTGCTTCTGCAGATTCGGAAGAACCGTTTTTAGGATCAAATTCGGCAAAAGATTCGCCTTTTGCGCCAATAACACATACGTTAAGAAGACATTCTACATCGTCGCCTTCTTCGAAGAAAACAGCGAGAAGCTCACCTTCGACTTTAGCTTTTTCGTCAAAAGTTGCTTTATCTGTTTCGTAAGTAAAAAGAACGTCACCGACAGCTATCGTATCACCGGGCTTTTTCTGCCACTTAGTGATTATACAGCTTTCAACACTCTGTCCCTGACGGGGCATAATTACCGGTGTTGCCAAATAAAACACATCCTTTATGATTTTATATAAAACAATAATGTTCTCTTAATTAATTCAAAGAAACGCTTACTTAAGCATTACCTGACCGCCCGATACGGGGATAGCCTGACCTGTTTCATATTCCTGTTCAACGCAATACATGATAGCGCGAGCAACGTCAACAGGCAAACATCCTCTGTTCATGGGGATCTTGCTTTCATAGAATCTCTTTACATCTTCAACAGTCTTTGCACCGGGAACTTTACCGGAGTTAAGATAAAGTGTAAAGAGTCCCTTTTCTGGGTCAGACCAAAGAGGTCCGTCAAAATAGTTACCGGGACATACTGCGTTAACTTTAATATTATATTCAAGAAGTTCGAGTGCAAAGCTTTGAGTAAGACCGATAGAGCCGAACTTACTGCCTGCATAAGCAAAATTCTTATTACTGCCCTGAAGACCTGATTTAGAGTTTACGCAAATAATATCCGCAAAATAATTTTTATTGTATTTATGCTGAATCTTCATGATTCTTGCCGCATGTTTTGTGCAGAGGAAATATGCGGTGTAGTTGATCTTTGTAATAAGCTCGAAAAGACCCTGGCTCATTTCTTCGAGATTACCGGGTTTTGCGATACCTGCGTTGTTAACGAAGAGGTCAAGTCCGCCGTATTCGAAAACGGTATCGAAGATCATGTTCTGAACATTTGTTTCGTCGGAAACGTCAACCTTAACAGCGATAGCAGTGCCTGCGCCGTATTTTTCGTTTATAGTATCTGCATTCTGTTTTGCGAGATCATAGTTAAGGTCAGCAATTACCATTTTAGAGCCCATATCGATGAGGGAATCAGCAATACCCGCACCGAAGCCCTGAGCAGCGCCGGTAACGATAGTGATCTTTTCGCCGAGACGTTTAACAGTACCTGAAAGGCTTACGGATCTGCGATAACGTTCGGTTTCCCAGTTTTTAATAAAGTTAACAAGTTTAACAATGGGGAATTCATTACCGCCGAAGTTTTTGGTGTAAGTAGCGATCTTGATGTTATCAAAGAAGAGCTTCATTGCAATATCGGCAGCTTTCTTTGTTTTACCGTGAGCGAATACACCGACATTCTGAAGAGCGATAATAATAGGATCACAGCCGTATGCTGCTCTGTATTCCTCGATCTTTTCTTTAATAAGATCGTCCTGAGCATCAACGCCTTCAACAGAAGGAACAAAAAGGAATTCGTTGTTGCAATATACCATGTGGTCGGGAGTGTATGCTTTTGAAGCAGGTTCAAAGGTTTTCTCGTCCGCAAGATATTTTTTGATCTCTTTGTTTGTTTTGAAAACAACTATAGAAGATTCGCTTTCGCCCTTGAGAAGCATTCTGATAGCGGGAGCAGCATATGCAGCTTTTTCGCGATCAAATTCAACCTCGGAAAAATCGGGAGAGAATGCAAGACTTTCGTCAATTTTCTTAAAGATATTATTATAGATAGCTTCAACCTCTTCGGGGGTATCCGCACCTACAAAAATACCGTGATTTGCGAGAATGATGATGGAAGCATCTTTACCGTGTTCTGCTTTAAATGCATCCATGGTCTCTTTAACAGCAAGAGCAAGGATCCAACCGGGTTCGGTGGGACCTACCCATGCAATATCGTTGCCAAGGATCTTTTTAGCGCTTTTTTCGCCGTCCTTGGAACAAGTAAGAGCGTTAATAATAGTGGGGTGAAGGTGAAGAACAAACTTCTGAGGCATAAGGTCGTGAAGAGAAGTTTCAACGGAAGGACGTTTTGCGTATTCACTCTTTTCACGTGCATCCATAAGGTCGGAAAGAACCTCTGCTTCACGTATATCTGTCTGTTCGGAGTATCCGCGTGAAAACATAGCTTTAAGAGCACGACGGTTCATTTTTACAAAACCGTTTGCGGTGATCGTTCCGAGAGTTGTACCCGAACCTTTTACGTAAAGAAAGTTTTCGTCTTTTACCGATGAGTTTCCGCCGCCGGCAATAACACAGTCTTCACGTTTGCCGAAGCTGTTGGAAAGTTTAACAAGTTCTTGTAACATCTTCATTTTTCCTCCTTGTTAAAAAATTATATTTAAAATTATATACGTTTACCGTTTTCGAGAAGATATTTTTCTGCAGCAGCGCACCAGAGACCGTTGTTTGCAGCAACTATTTCACCGAGTTTCTGACATACGGGATCGTCGGACGAAGCAAGATCGTTAATAGCAGTAAGGGGCATATCGATGTGATTGTAGATAAGCTTCTTTCCGCCGGGGATCGTGGGAAGATTGAGGGTCGTTTCTGCTGTAGCATTCAGACCGCCGATATGAGTAACCATAACAGCAGGGTCGATCTTTCCTTCGGATACCATTGCAAGACATTCACGCATGTCATCGGTGTTGCCGCCGCTGGTACCAACGATATGGGTCATGGAATAATGTACGTTATAGAAGTTGAGGCTTGCAGAGAATTCCGTATTGGTGGGACCGGCAAAGAAGTTGAGACAACCGTCTTTTGCAAGGAGTTTGTCTGCCTGTTCCACAACGGGTTTAACGGGAGCGAATACGAATACATCGTCGAAACCTTCGCCGTTTGCGAGAGATTTAAGATATTCGTTATCGTTTTCGGGTTTAGATGTGTTGACGTAAACGAGTTTTACGCCGTTCTTTGCAGCTTCTTCAACTGTAAGAATAGACGCTGCTCTTTCAAGACGAGCATCATCGATATCGGTAACAACAAGAAGACCGGGTTTTCTGTCGCAATGAATAGCATAGTCGATAGCGCCGAGACCCATGGGACCAACACCTGCAAGAATAGCCATATTGCCGCCTTCGGTAATACCCATGAAATGTTCGTACACACCGTATTTGGTATGATAGTTTGCATGGAAAGCACCGATAATACAGCTCATAGGTTCGGAAAGAGAACCGTAGAAGAAAGCATCGCCTGTATAATTAAGAAGGCAATCTTTTTCCATAACAATAGAAGGAATAACGATATATGTTGCAGCGCCGCCGATATATTTAAAAGAATAACCGGGAGCCGCATAAGGATTGAAGTCCGCATTAAGAGCAGGCTGAATAGAGAATTTCTGACCTGCTTTGAATTTATCCTGCCATTTTGCACCGACTTCAACTATTTCGCCGCAAAATTCGTGACCGATAATAATGGGGTTTTCAGCTATATCATTGGGAACGCGTTTATGATCTTCGCCCTGAATAGCTGCTTTATATGAAGACATACATACACTGTCGGAAACGATCTTTGCAAGTATCTCATCATCTTTGATTGCAGGAAGTTCAAACTCTTCCAAACGCAGATCCTTTTTACCGTAAAGTCTGCAAGCTTTTGTTTTCATAACAAATCTCCTTAATTTTTATTTCAACTATAATTATTTAATATGACCTTTTAACTGTCTGAATTTTCCGGGAGAGACCCCAGTTACATTCTTGAAAACTTTTGAAAAATAACTTTGTTCTTCAAATCCTACCATAGAAGCGACATCTATTATGCTGAGAGAACTGTCGAGAAGCAACAATTTGCTTTTTTCAACACGGACATTGTTGATGTATGTTGAAAGATTTATCTTCATTTCGGATTTAAACAATTTACTCAAATAAGACGAAGAAAGAAAACCTTCTTTTGCAATATCGTCGAGAGATATTTTATGCATATAATTTGTGTTGATAAAAGCAACAACTTTTTGGATAACGTCTATATGTTTAATATCTTTCGAGGAAAAAATCATCTGTGTAAAAGAAGAAATTATCCTTGACATCCATGTCGAAATATCATCGATGGATTCAAGCGTCCATATCGTTTTCATATAATCAACGCTTATATCCAATATTTTCTGACGGTTTACTCCGCCGTTTAAAGCCGCCGTTCTTGAAAGCTGGACAATAAGTTCCGCAACACGTGTTCTTATAACGTCTATATCGCCGCCCGTTGAAAAAAAGATATAACCCAATATCTCGTTGAGCAGACGTTGCGCCGTCTTCCTGTCGCCTCCGGAAAGAACATCAAGAAGTTCTTTTTCTTTGTAGATCGGGTACTCGGTTCTGTCCGAAATACCGTTTTTAAGATGAATAATATTTTCGCTGATCTCGCTTTGCTGTTCAAGATTTTCGCCTGTACTTAAAAGTTTAACGGCATCTTTTCCGCTTGAATAAGACGCAAGATAATAAAGCATATTTGAATATGCGGTAACTTTTTCAAGAGGATATACGACTACATCGGCAAGCATTTCTTTTATTTCAGCTTTTTTTTCATCGCATAATTCTTTTTTATTTTGAATATATTCATCGAAATAATCCGAACGGTCGATTATAAGGATGGGACCTGCAATAGCCGTAACAATAACGGAATCTTCCATGAGAACGGGAGAAGCCGCATGAACAAAACCCATAGGGC
>SVMP01000091.1 GCA_015067385.1 Oscillospiraceae bacterium
GATCGAGAAGCTCATGCCTGCGAGAAGACAACCGACGAGAAGGCTGTTTGCCATGTTGTTGCCGTCGCCGATATAGCAAGCTTTAAGACCGTCAAAACCGCCCTTGTGTTCTTTGATGGTAAGAAGATCGGCAAGGACCTGACAAGGATGACAGTAGTCTGTAAGACCGTTGATGATGGGAAGACCGGAATATTCTGCAAGCTCTTCAACATCGGACTGCTTGAATGTACGGATCATGATACCGTCAAGATATCTTCCGAAAACACGGGCGGTGTCCTTGATAGATTCGCCTCTGCCGAGCTGGAGGTCATTACCCGAAAGGAAGAGAGGATATCCGCCGAGCTGCTGCATACCGACTTCGAAAGAAACACGGGTTCTGGTGGAGCTTTTCTGGAAGATCATACCGAGAGTCATACCGTCAAGATTTTTTGTATTCTTCTTGCCTGCTTTGGTTTCGGCTTTCATTTCGGTTGCAATATCAAGTATTTCAAAAAGCTCTTTCTGAGAGAGCTGTTCCATTGTTAAAAGTGATTTCATAATTAAAACCATGGCTTTCGCTTTCGAAAGCCTACCTTTCTGTTGTTATAGAACTCGTGAAACAGAGTTCTTAGGGGCTTGATTTTGGTACAAAACAGCTGTTGTTTAAACATCAAAAGCTACAAACACGTTTCCTTTTATTAATTACGGAATACATTTGCAAGTCTGTTGAGACCTTCATCGATTTCTTCGTATGATATTGTAAGAGGCGGGAGCAGACGTACAGACTGTTTTGCTGTAAGCATAACAACGCCGTTTTTCAAACCTTCTGCAACGATCTCCTTTGCGGTCTTGCTCTTAAAATCGATACCGAGCATAAGACCTCTGCCTCTTATCGCAGATATCTCATCGCCTAAAAGTTCCTTGAGTTTAGCTCTGATATATTCGCCTTTTTTTGTTACTTCCTCATTAAATCCTTCTGCCGTAACATTATCAACAACAACGTTTGCGCCTGCGCAAGACACGAGGTTTCCGCCGAATGTTGAACCATGGTCGCTGAAACCGAGAGTATATTCGGTTTTTTCGTTAAACAGACAAGCACCGATGGGAAGACCGCCTGCAAGACCTTTTGCGAGAGTTACGATATCGGGACAAATTCCGCTGTGCATATAAGAGAGGAATTTACCGGTTCTTGCGATACCCGTCTGTATCTCATCGACTATAAGAAGAATATCTTTTGAATGAACATATGCACAAAGATCTTTAAGGAAACTGTCCTCAAGAGGAAGAACGCCGCCTTCACCCTGAATGGTTTCGAGCATGACTGCGCATACATGACCGTCCGACTCGATGATATTCTTTATTTCACAAAGATCGGGAGCAGAGAACAGAAATCCCTCTGTAAACGGGAAGAAATAATTATGAAAAACATCCTGACCCGTAGCGGCAAGAGTGGTAACGGTTCTTCCGTGGAAAGAATTGCGAAGGGTGAGTATCTTGTTTCTCTGAGCATCAGCGCCGTATTTGTCAAAGCTGTACTTTCTTGCAGTCTTGATAGCGCATTCATTTGCCTCTGCGCCTGAGTTACCGAAAAATACCTTTTTCATACCGCTGTTTTTACAGAGCTTTTCGGCAAGGTCTGCGGTTACGGGGTTATAGTAAAGGTTTGAACAATGAGCCAAAGCCGCAGCCTGAGAAGAGACGGCGGCAACCCATTCATCGTTTGCAACGCCGAGAGAGTTTGTTCCTATACCGCTGCCGAGATCAATGTAGTCTTTTCCGCTTTCATCGGTAAAATGAGCATTTTTTCCGGAAGCAAAAGCAACGTCGAAACGTGCATATGTATTGGCGATATAAGATTTATCCTGATTTTTTATTTCGTTAAATGATTTCATACTAACACCTTAAAGAGTATTGTCTATCATCGTTCCGATACCGCCGGATGTAAACATTTCGATGAGGATCGAATGTGCGACACGGCCGTCGATGATATGCGCGGAGTGAACGCCGCTTTTAATTGCAGTTTCACAGCAACGGAGTTTCGGGATCATGCCGCCGACGATGATGCCTTTTTCAATATATTCATCGATCTCATGCATAGCGATCTTGGGGATAAGCGTAGATTCGTCGTCCTTATCGGAAAGAACACCCTTTGTATCGGTAAGAAGAATAAGTTTTTCAGCGCCGAGCTTACCTGCGATATATGCGGCAGCAGTATCCGCATTTACGTTATATGCATGACCGTCTTCACCGCCTGCAACGGTAGCAACTACGGGGATGTAGCCTGCATGAATGTTATCTTCAATTATTTTTGTGTTTACTGCGGTGATCTCACCCACAAAACCGTAATCGTTTTTACCGTCTTCAAGCTTCTTTGCGCAAAGAAGTTCACTGTCAAGACCGCAAAGACCGACAGCTCTGCCTCCCGCATGAGAAATAAGGGTTACAAGGTCCTTATTTACCTTACCCGCAAGAGACATCTGAACGATATCCATGGTTTCGGCGTCTGTATATCTCAAACCGTTGATAAATTTTGATTCCTTGCCGAGTTTGGTGAGCATAGCGGTTATTTCGGGACCGCCGCCGTGAACGAGAACTGTATTTATGCCGACAAGCGAAAGAAGGATACAGTCGGAAACAACGGCATTTTTCATAATATCGTTTACCATTGCGTTTCCGCCGTATTTTACGACTATCGTCTTACCGCTGAAGCGCTGGATATACGGGAGCGCTTCGGATATAGTATAGGCTTTTTCTTCGTATTTGTTCATGTGCGGTAATCTCCGTTGATCTTAACGTAGTCGTATGTAAGGTCGCAGCCGTAAGCCTCTGCGTATTCCATACCGTCGTTCATATTGATATCGATAGTGATCTCATCGCAAACAAGGACCTGTTTTGCGAGTTCTTCGGAGAACGGGATACCTGCACCGTTTTTGCAGACCTCAACTCTGCCTGCATCGGAAACGAAAGAAACATCGATCTTTGTTACATCAATGTCCTGTCCCGCATAACCGAGAGCGCAGAGGACACGTCCCCAGTTAGCATCGGCACCGAACATAGCAGCTTTTACAAGAGAAGAGGACACAACGGAAAGAGCAAGGCTTCTTGCGCATTCATCGGTCTGACAGCCGTATACTCTTGCAATAATGAGCTTTGTTGCACCTTCGCCGTCCTTTGCAACAGCTTTGGCGATCTCAATGGCAAGAGCCGCAAGAGCTTCGGCAAAAACAAAATAATCTTCATTCTTTTCGGTGATGCATTCGTTTTCCGCAAGACCGGATGCCATGATGGTCATCATATCGTTTGTACTTGTATCGCCGTCAATATTTACCATATTGAGTGATTTTTCAACAGCATAAACGAGAGCCTCATGAAGAAGTTCGGAACAAATAGCGGCATCGGTAGTTACAAAGCAAAGCATTGTTGCCATATTGGGATTTATCATACCGGAACCCTTTGCAATACCGCCGATCTTTACGGGCTTGCCGTTAAGTTCAAGTTCAACAGCGAAAGATTTTTTCACTGTGTCTGTTGTCATGATACCTTCAGCGGCTGCGTTTCCGTCATCGGAAAGAGAATCAACAAGGGGATCGATGCCTGAAAGAATTGCATCAATATTTATGGGCTGACCGATAACACCGGTAGAGCCGATAATAACGTCTTTTTCGGAAATTCCGAGTTTTTTTGCGACAGCGGCACATGTGATCTCCGCTTTTTCGACACCGTCGGCATTGCAGGTATTTGCATTACCGCTGTTGCAGATAACAGCCTGCGCATATCCGTCGGAAATGTTGTTTTTTGTTACGGTAAGGGGAGCGCCCTTGACAAGATTTTTAGTGTACATAGCAGCGGCAGTACATCTTTTTTCGCAGAAAATAAGAGCAAGGTCTTTTTTAGACTGATTTTTTCTGATGCCGCAGTGAACGCCGGAAGCAGAGAATCCTTTAGGGGATGTGACGGATCCGTTTTCAATAAATTTCATATCAAAATTCCTTTATGTTTAAATTTATATAGCGGGGGGAACAAAATCGATGCCTGCGGCCTCATCAAGACCGAGTGCAATATTCATATTCTGCACCGCCTGACCTGCGGCGCCCTTGAACATATTATCGATTGCTGAAACAAGAATGAGCTTTCCTGTGTGCTTATCCTCGTGAACGGAAATATCGCAATAGTTACTCATACGTACATTTCTGAGATTTGCGACATCGCCGAGAGGAAGAACTCTTACAAAACGCTCGTTTTTATATGTTTCGGTATATATTTCATGTACTTTTTCAAGAGTGATGCCGTCTGCTTTATTTGCGTAGATAGTTGAAATAATACCTCTGTTTACGGGGAGAAGATGGGGAACGAATGTTACGCTGACCTTTTCGCCTGCAAAACGGGAAAGTGTCTGCTCTATCTCGGGAGTATGACGGTGCTTACCTATATTGTAAGGTGAAAACGCTTCGTTACACTCGGGATAATGAGTTTTCTGAGTAAGGCTCTTACCTGCCCCTGTTACACCGCTTTTTGAGTCGATAATAAAATCGTAGCCTTTAACAAGACCGTTTTTGATCGCAGGGTAAGAAGCGAGAGCGACGGATGTGGGATAGCAGCCGGGATTGCCGATTATTTTCGTATTTTTAACATCGTCTCTGTATATTTCGGAAAGGCCGTATACCTGTTTTGCATGAAGCTCGGGGTAAACATATTCTTTGCCGTACCATTCGGTGTAAACATCACCGTCATCAAGACGGAAATCGGCACCGAGGTCAATAAAAAGTTTACCTGCTTTGTCGCATTTAAGAGCGATCTCCTGAGAAAGTCCGTGGGGAAGAGACGCAAAAACGACATCTCCCTTTTCAATAGCTTCTTCTTCGGAAACAAGAAGCTGTTCGCAAATATTTCTGTATGCAGGATAAAGATCCGCAAGGCTCTGTCCTGTATAAGAAACAGAGCTGAGAGCTGCAAGCTCTGCATTGGGATGGCTCAAAAGAATTCTGACAAGCTCCGCACCTGCATAACCGGAAGCGCCAATAACTGATATTTTATACTTTTTCATAAATTTAGATTTTCCTCAGATAAAAAATTTATATATTGCTGTTTGCTTCCAGCAGACGTTCAAGCTGAACCTTAACGGAATCGGGAGAAGGTCCGCCTGCGGCTTTTCGGTTATTCATGCAAGTTTCGAGGTTGATCGCAGCGTAAACATCTTCGTCAAACAAAGGAGAGAATTCCTTATATTCCTCAACAGTAAGAGTTTCAAGGTCTTTGCCTGTCTGTTCGCAATATGCAACTGCCTTTCCTACTGCTTTATAGGCATCTCTGAACGGAAGTCCTTTTCTTACAAGATAATCTGCACAGTCGGTCGCATTGATAAAGCCTTTGGATGCTGCCGCACGAAGATTTTCCTTATTTACGGTTGCAGTTTTCAGCATCGGTGTAAAAACAGTAAGACACATTTTTACGGTATCGGCGCAGTCGAATGCGGCTTCCTTATCTTCCTGCATATCCTTGTTATACGCCAGGGGAAGAGCTTTCATAACGGTTAAAAGAGTTGTAAGACTGCCGTATACTCTGCCTGTCTTACCTCTGCAAAGTTCCGCAACGTCGGGATTTTTCTTTTGCGGCATGATCGATGAGCCTGTAGAGAAAGCATCGTCAAGAGTTATAAATCTGAATTCGGACGAGCACCAGAGAATTATCTCTTCACAAAAGCGGGAAAGGTGCATCATTATCATCGAACATGCAGAACAGTACTCAATAAGGAAATCACGGTCGGAAACAGCATCGAGACTGTTTTCACAGATACCGTCAAAACCGAGCAGTTCGGCGGACATATGTCTGTCTATAGGATATGTTGTCGTAGCAAGTGCGCCTGCACCGAGAGGACACATATTAAGTCTTTTTCTGCAGTCATTAAGTCGCTGTCTGTCGCGGAGGAACATTTGAGCGTAAGCGAGGATATAGTGAGCAAAAGAAACGGGCTGAGCACGCTGAAGATGTGTATATGCCGGCATTACATAATCCATGGTGTTTTTTGCAATATCCGTAATGGCAATAATAAGTCCGTTAAGAGCATCGTCCGTCTCGTCGATCTCATGACGCATATAAAGACGGATGTCGAGCGCTACCTGATCGTTTCTTGAGCGTGCGGTATGAAGACGTTTGCCTGCATCTCCGATTCGTTCGGTTAAGATGGTTTCGATATTCATATGAATATCTTCGGCATCGGCTGAGAATTCGAGTTTACCGGATTCAACATCCTCAAGAATACCGCGAAGACCGTTATGAATGGCTTCTTTATCTTCGACAGATATAATACCGCAGGCACAAAGCATCTCCGAATGAGCGATACTGCCCTCGATATCCTGTCTGTAAAGACGCTGATCGAATGAAATGGAGGAGTTGAAATCGTTTACACGGCTGTCAACATCTTTTGAAAATCTTCCTGACCAGAGTTTCATATTAATCAACATGGCTTTTGCAGAGCAAAAGCTTCCTTTCTATGATGAAGATCAATGGAATATATTTTAGTTTTTAAGGCTCTGAATGGGTGCCGGGATACGTCCGCCGCGAGAGATAAATTTGGCGGGAGAATAAGAGCTTATCTTCATTATCGGAGCTTCACCGAGAAGTCCGCCGAATTCAACGGTATCTCCGACTGTTTTGCCGTATGCGGGGATAACACGGACAGCTGTTGTTTTGGAGTTAACAACACCGATAGCCGCCTCGTCTGCAATAAGTGCGGAAATAACTTCTTCGGGAGTATCGCCCGGAACTGCGATCATGTCAAGACCTACGGAGCAAACGGCTGTCATAGCCTCAAGTTTTTCAAGGCTCAGCGCACCGCTTCTTGCAGCTGCAATCATACCAGCATCTTCGGAAACAGGAATAAATGCACCGGAAAGACCGCCGACATGAGAAGATGCCATAACGCCGCCTTTTTTGACAGCATCGTTAAGAAGCGCAAGCGCAGCAGTCGTACCGCATGATCCGCAGCTTTCAAGGCCCATTTCCTCAAGGATATAAGCAACAGAGTCGCCGATAGCCGGTGTGGGCGCAAGGGAAAGGTCAACGATACCGAAGGGGATACCGAGACGTTTTGACGCTTCGGTCGCAACGAGCTGACCCATTCTTGTGATCTTGAATGCAGTCTTTTTAATTGTTTCGGCAACTTCCGTAAGGTCACCTGAACATTTTTCAAGAGCCTTTTTGACAACACCGGGGCCTGAAACGCCGACATTTATCATACATTCGCCTTCGCCGGAACCGTGGAAAGCGCCTGCCATGAAGGGGTTATCTTCGGGGACGTTTGCGAAAACAACAAGTTTTGCGCAGCCGATGGAATCGTTGTCTTTTGTTAAATAAGCAAGTTTTTTGATCGTTTTACCCATAAGAGCAACGGCATCCATATTTATACCTGCTTTTGTGGATGCAATATTAACGGAAGAACAAACATTGTTCGTTACGGAAAGAGCGTTGGGGATGGAATTTATAAGAGCTCTGTCGCTTACGGAGAATCCTTTCTGAACGAGAGCGGAGTAACCGCCGATAAAGTTAACGCCGCAGGTATTTGCAACGTTCTGAAGAATCTCGGCAAAGGGAGTGCAGTCGAAGGTTGGATCTTCGCCGACAGCGGCAGAAGCGATCGTTGCGATCGGTGTTACGGAAATACGTTTATTAATGATAGGAATACCGAATTCCTTTTCAATGCTTTCGCCTGTTGCGACAAGATTTTCAGCCTTTTTACATATCTTGTCGTAAATTTTGGAACAGCATTTTTTTACATCTTCATCAATACAGGAATGAAGAGAGATACCCATAGTGATAGTACGGACGTCAAGATGTTCCTGTGTTATCATGTTTATGGTTTCAAGGATCTTATTGTCGTTAAGCATATTTTTCTCCATTCTTAAACACTTTTTAAACAGCCCGAAGCGGCATTCTCATGTTAATACACGAAAACGCCGCGGCTGATAACAGTTTTCAGGTCAAATGTTATGCATTGCATTGAAGATATCTTCATGCATTGTGTGGATAACGAGATTTTCTTTCTGACCGAGCTCGTTCATTTTGTCAACAAAATCAGCAAAACGGATCTTGAGGTCATCTATCTGAATAAGCATAGTCATAACGAACATTCCACCGAAGACTTTCTGAGTAATGTCAAGAATATTTGCGTTGGCAGCGAAGCATTCAGCGCTGACTTTCGCTATAATACCGACGGTATCCTTACCTGTTACGGTTATAACTGCGTTCATTTTTATACCAAAGCTTTTGAGGCTTTTACCTTTCTGTTATTTTCGGGGCTTAGATTCAATTATTTATTTTTCTTATCGTGCATTGCTTTAACTTTGATGGGAAGACCGAAGAGATTGATAAAGCCTGCACTGTCTGTCTGATCGTAAACATCGTCTTCTTCGAAGGTAGCGATATCTTCATCGTAAAGAGAATCGGGAGATGTTACGCCTGCATTGATGATATTGCCTTTATAGAGTTTGAGCTTAACGGTACCGTTAACGGCTTTCTGGGTCTCATCTACGAAAGCAGTAAGAGCTTCGCGGA
>SVMP01000092.1 GCA_015067385.1 Oscillospiraceae bacterium
AAAGGAATCTTGCCGAGTTTGTACAGATTCCGGGACCCACGTGTCTGTTCTGAACGTTTGCAAGGACGCCGCCGCACACATTTACATTCTCAAGCATCGATCCGCAGGGGAACGGCGGAACGTAATTTACCACCCATGTCGCAAAAAGTTTTGCGGCATCGGTCGCTTTCTTCAGATTGTCTTCTCCGCCGAAAAGTTTGTATCTTTCAAGCAAAGCGTTCGTCAACGCCCCGATACTTTCGGAGTCGTCCGCTTCTTTTATATCTACGGGACCGCCGTTGCAGCGTCCCGTGATCACGCATCTTTCGTAATATACATCGCACGCTTCTTCAAAGCATTTTCTTATTTCTTCGTTTTCGGGGAATATTTTTGTACCTTCCGAAAGCGCAAGTACGCAAAAGCTTCCCGCACCTGTCATTTTTCTTGTCGTTTTAAGATCTTTACTTTCGAGATCCCAGTATATTCCGAAATCTTTTTCTCTTTTCCAGAGACCTGTCAATACATTCATTCCGAGTTCGAAATCTTTTTCCCAATCGGGATGTGAATAACCGTTTTCTTTTTCGAAACGTATTGCCTTGCCGAGATATGTCAGGTAATCGGAATAAAATCTGCAGTGAGTGTATGCGTTGCTGTACTCTTTGTGATCTTTCGTCATCCACGCTTCGCCGTCATAAACACAGTATTTGACTCCGGACGGAGAATTTCCGTGTGTAGAAAGAAAATCAATGAATTTTACAGCGAAATCACGGTATTTGCCTCCGAATTTCAACATTGGCAACGCCGTCATCGTTCCGTCACACCAGCCGATCATTATGTTCCATTCCGCAGCCCCACCGTACGGCCATGAGCCTTCGACGTTTGTGAAAGCATTGAGGATCATCGGCTCTCCTTTGGGTGTTATTACGGAATGTTTTTCGTATACCCAGTCTCTTACAAGCTTTGCGCCTTCGTTTTCTTCGATCTTCGGCGTATTGTGGGCAGGATAAAAGTCCGATCGGATCGCTTTTTGCCAATGATAGTCAAAAAGATCGCAGACCGTGTTGCATTCAAATTCGTTTCTCGAAAATCTTATGCTTATAATGTCTCCGCAGTTCCATGTATACGGCAAACGTGTTCCGTTAAATCCCTGATGTCTGTATATCTTTTCTTCTTTCGCAGGTGCATATACGGTAAACGAGGCGTTCTTTGAATCAAACGCAACACCGTTCCATCCCGCAGAAGACATGGGCGATATATCGTAATGATAACCGATTTTCCCCTGCTTCATTAATACTGTCGGGAAAGATGCCGCAGAAAGAGACGCTTCGAAAACAGGATTTTCTCTGTTGATTTTCGGGATCGGATTCAACAGTCTTTGTTCGTTGCCGTTATAGTAAATGCCGGGAACAAGAGTATAGTCTTCATCGTTGTTCTTCCATGAGAAACGTATGCCGACAAAACCTGTTATCGGTTCCGAACTGATGTTTATTACTTTCAAATACCAATTGTTTTCCTTTGAAACAAGTATCTGATATCTTAAACCGTCTTTTTCGGTAAAATAGTGCTTGTAGCCTCTTGTTGTTTCTTCCTGCCAACCGTCTGTTACTGTTTCGTTTTGATAATCGGAGCAAAAAACAACATCGAAAGGAAGATCAAATATCATAAAAACCTCTCTGATTTATAGTTTATTGAGATATTATTAAAAATCTTTGTTTACAACTTTCGGTTCGCCTTCGAGCTTTGTCGGGTCAGCCAGATATTCCGCAAAACGTTTGAATGCGGTTGCGTAATATGCTCCCGAACAGATTCTTTCATCCATAACAACGCCTATAGGCATACAACGTACAAATTCTATGCCGTCAGCCTTTCTTTTCGGTATTTCTCGAAGATTGCCTATCGCAAGTATCTGGCTTACCGTACCGAAATCGTAGATGTGATGGTATATGTGGTTTGTTCTAAGACTGCCGAGGTTCGTAAGGACCATACTGCAATGAAACGGGCTCGCATCGATAATTGCTTTCGGAAGAAGACCGTGTTTGTCGAGCCATTTGATCATGCTGACAGCTATTCTCATGAGAAAAGTCAGGCTGCAAAGTGTTCGGATAATTTGATCGGTCTTATTGTTGCTGTCGTCTTCTCTGTTTTTTTCGATATATTCGTCCATTTTGTTCTGAACATCGTAAATGCTGTCTTCAACATTCAGATAGAGTTTCGACATCGTTTCTCTTTCAAGAGTGCCTGCTTTGAGAACGACCATTCCGACCGCAAGTTCCGTTCTTGCAAAAACTCTTCTGTTCACAATGAATCTGTTTAACTGCTGATATTCGGCGCAGGTTCGTGCATATGCCGCAGAAACAAGGGACAGATGACTGATCTTCAGACCTTCTTTTCGTTTTACCCTGATATATTTATCCATGGGTTCAACGGGAATGTCGATCGTTATGTAGTTCAGGGAATCACTTCTCTTGTCCATGATGTGCGGAACTATGGAATACATCGGATCGATATTCTTCAATCTTTTTCCGTCTTTTCTCATAAAAATCTCCCTAAAAAGTCAGATAAAATTAAAAGTTTTCACTTATAATAAATGACATCTCTATTTCAATATAATTATATCACATATTTTGAATCGTGTCAAGTTTTGTCGGAAAACCGATGTCTGATTTGATTTACGGAAAATATTCTTTAGATTTTACAAAAAAATCATCAAATCCCTATTGACTTTTTTTGAAAATATGATATAATGCTTTACTGTGACTGTTTGTGTAAAGGGGGATGTTCTATGTTAATAGACATTTCGTCCGTACGTAAAAGCGATGGCTCTTCTCTCCGTATCGATTCTTCTTTCGATCTCGGTGAACTTGCTCCCGGATTTACTGATGTTCGCGCAGAAGGCGAAATACGTAATACATCCGGTATCGTTTCCATGAAACTTCGCATCAGCGGTGTTTACACGTCTGTTTGCGACAGATGCGGCAACGATGCGGTTCTTACCATTGAAACGGAGATTGACACCGTTTTTGAGGCTGACGGCACAAAAGACGATTCCGTAACGTTTACGGACGGTCGTATCGATCTCGATAAAACAGTTGGGGATGCCCTCATACTGTCCGTTCCGATGCAGATTCTTTGCTCTGAAGATTGTGAAGGCGTGACCGGCGAGTGGTACGAAATAATTTCAGATGAAAATGTTAACTAAATTCACATTTTGCTTTAAGCATTTTGCGATTTAAAATAAAGGATGGTGTAAAAAATGATAGCTCCCAAGAGAAGAATTTCCAAACAGAGAAAGCATAAGAGACGTTCCAGCGTCTGGAAACTTGACATGCCCGGTATGGTCAAATGCTCGCACTGCGGCGAATACCATCTTTCCCACCGTGTATGCGGCCATTGCGGTTACTATAACGGCAAAGAAGTTATAAAGATGGAAGAGGAAAAGAAAGACGCGTAATTGCATCTGCAGTTATGTTCGCATGAAGATGGGAGGATCGTTATTTGAAAAAATAGCGGTTCGCCCGTCCGTTTTTGCTGTCTGGAATAATTATTATGTCTTACATTACAGATATTTCAAAATCCAGTCCGTTTTTCGGTAAACTCAAAGAAGGGGATGTTCTCCTCGAAGTAAACGGACATAAAATACACGATATTCTCGACTATATGTATCACTCTGTTTCCGATGATGTTTCTCTCAGCATTCTTCGTGACGGAAAAGAGCTTAATGTTACCGCAAAGAATAAAACAGGTCACCTCGGTTTGACATTCGATTCTTTTCTGATGGATGAACACAGAAGCTGTAAAAACAAATGTGTTTTTTGTTTTATCGATCAGCTTCCGAAGCATATGCGTGATACGATGTACTATAAAGACGATGATTTTCGTCTTTCTCTTCTTCAGGGTAATTATGTAACTCTTACAAATCTGACGCCTGAGGATGTTGACCGTATTTGCGGGCTTCGTGTTTCGCCTCTCAACGTTTCCGTTCATGCTACAGACGGGGATGTCCGTGTTCGCATGATGAAAAATCCCAATGCGAAAAATATCATGCAGCTTCTCGAACGTTTTTCCGATGCCGGAATCAATCTGCGTTGCCAGATCGTTCTTTGCAAAGGATTTAACGACGGCGAGATCCTCAAAAAATCTCTTGAAGATCTCAAGGCGCTTTTCCCTGCTGTTTCATCTGTATCGATCGTTCCTGTCGGTCTTTCCCGATTCAGAGACGGTCTTGAGCCTCTCGTTGCGTTCGATTCCGAAGAATGCGCCGAAATTATCGATATGGTTGATTCTTTCGGTAATGCTTGCGTTGAAGAATACGGAACACGTATATTTTACTGCTCCGACGAGTTTTACGTTACAAGCGGCAGACCTGTTCCCGAATATGACTATTATGAGGAGTTTGAACAGCTCGAAGACGGTGTCGGCATGCTTACTTCCTTTATTGAAGAATTTGACGATGCAGTGGATTCTCTTGATGCTTGCGATAAAAAGAAAAAACTGACTTTTGTTTCAGGCATGATAATGAGAAACACTCTTCCGGAACGAATCGAGAAACTTAAACGTAAACTCATCGGTCTGGAAGCCGAAATTGCTTTTATCAGAAACGACTATTTCGGCGAAAATGTTACCGTGACAGGACTTATCACAGGCTCGGATATAATCGCTCAACTTAAAGGAAAAACTCTTGGCGATGCGATAGTCATCCCGTCCGTAATGCTTCGTGACGATAAATTCCTTGATGATATTTCGGTTTCCGATGTCGAAAAAGAGCTCGGTGTTCGTGTTGAACGTATTCCTTGCGACGGTGCAAGCTCCGTTGAATCTATTGCGGATATCGTCGGAAAATAAAAAATTGCCATATAAAAGACAATTAGGTACGCTTGACAATGGCGTACCTTTTATGTTATAATTCTGTATTATTAAGTTATTTGTTGCTTTTTTTGTTTTTACGGAGGTATAACTTTGAGCGTAAGAAATGTAAAGCGTTTTATAGGTATTTTTGTTTTAGCTTTTTTAGTAATATTTATTGTTGTTATAATCAAACTCCCTCAGTCAGACGATATAGTTATCGGTGATTATGATATCGTGATTCCCGAAAATCCCGATTCTACGGTTGAGGTTGAACCTGATCCCATACCCGAAATTGAACCCGAACCCGAACCTGAACCGATCCCCGAAGAACCGAAACTTGAGGCTTTGTCTCTTTCCGATGAAGCCATGCCCGACAATCTTCTTAAACTTGCGGATGATTACAATGTTATCGGTATGTCCGTTGTCGTTATCGAAGACGGTGCTGTCTCTCACAGCTATGTTTACGGTAAGCAGGATAGGGGAGATTATGGTACTGAGCCCGTTGATTTTACATCTGACTCAATAATTCGTGTTGCGGGTGTTTCCGAGCTCGTTTCCGCTGTCGGCGTTATGTCTCTTTGCGAAAAGGGTCTTCTGAGCCTTGATGATCCTATCGGGAATTTTCTCGGCTATACGGTTAAAAATCCGAAGACCGACTCCGAGATCACTCTCCGTCAGCTCATGACCCACACCGCAGGTGTTTCCGATTACGGCGCATATAACGAAGTCGTTTACGGCGACATCAAATATCAGACGCTCAAAAATATGCTTGCGGGCGAACATGCAAAATCCAACTTTTATTCATACAAGCCCGGTTACGATTACGATTTTTCAAACTTCGGTTCAGCAATGATCGGCTGTATCGTTTCGTCTGTTGCAGGTGAATCGTTCAACAGCTATATGACTAAAAATGTTTTTGAACCTCTCGCCATCGATGCAGGTTATTATTCAACGGAAATCGATAACCGTTCGAATATCTCGACCATTTACCAGCGTAATGAAGTAAACTATACTCTTCAGGAAATGGACGAGTTTGCTTCCGAGCTTTCTTCTGTTGCAGACATAGATAATTACCGTATTTCTCACGGCAACCTTTTCATAAGCGCTTCAGGTCTTTCGAGGATCGCACAGCTTCTTCTTGAAAAGGGTTCGATAGGTCTTGTGTCTGTTATTTCTCCCGAATCGGTTGACAGTATGCTTTCAACAGCTGCCGAAGGTTCTCTTTATAAAGATGTCGGAAAAGGTCTTGCAGTTGTCGTTAAAGACGATATCGTTCCCGGACGTAAGCTCTACGGTCACGGCGGCGCCGCTTACGGCAGTACGGCGGAGATCTTTATCGATCCCACCGATAAATCGGGTGTTATCCTCGTCTGCAACGGCAGTCTTAACACTACCGACGATACGGGCTTTTCTCTCATGGCAAAAGCTTTCATCAAAGAAATCTATACTTCTGTTATAGGCAAATAGCGTGAAAATACTTTTCACGCAGGTTTTGTGGCTTTCGTCACCTAAACAGTGACGATTTTGCATAGCAAAACCAGCCCCAATTCCCTATATCAAGGAATCTTTCGTAAACGAAAGCTATGGAGATTAATATGCAACATATTTTATCTTTATTACGTAAAGCCGTTGACGAATACGGCATGATAAACGAGGGCGATAAGGTCGCTGTCGGCTGCTCGGGCGGCAAGGATTCGACGCTCATGCTCCTCGCTCTTGCAAAACTTTCCGCTTTTTATCCGAAAAAGTTTTCCGTTGTCGGCATCGCAATCGATATGGGTGCAGGCATGGATTACACTCCGCTTATCGAGCTTTGCGAACGCGAAAATATCGAATTCATAATCAAAAAAACAGAGATAAAAAAGATCATTTTCGATATCCGAAAAGAATCAAATCCTTGTTCTCTTTGCTCAAGAATGAGACGCGGAAGCCTTAACGATGCGGCGGTTGAAGTCGGTGCAAACAAAGTAGCTCTCGGCCATCACCGTGATGACGTTATCGAAACTTTCTTCCTCAGCCTTTTTCATGAATCGAGACTCAATACTTTCCAACCCGTTACTTATCTTTCGAGAAAAGACCTCACAGTTATCCGCCCGATGGTATTTCTTCCCGAAAAAGATGTCAAAAACGCGGTCAGAAGGCTCGATATCCCCGTTCTTTTCAATCCCTGCCCGGCAAACGGCGAAACCGAACGTGAATCCATGAAAGATCTTCTTTCCGATCTTGATTTTAAATACAGAGGCGTAAAAGATCGCATTTTCGGCGCTATCGAACGTTCAAATCTCAGCGGTTGGGAAAAAGTCACCGATAAAAAAGATCAGTCGGAAAATTCTCAAAACTAACGCAATAATTCGATTAATACACAACAGCAGCTCCGCATGATGCGAAACTGCTGTTTTATCATTCCTGAGTTTTTTTGACCCATTCGTCCCAACGTGGATCGGCTTGCATTTCGACAGCAACGTCATTACTGTCAGGAATACATATCCAAGGCCAATAGGACGGTAATTGTGCTGCGTGACTGTCGAAGTCCGTTCCTTTGGGGTTCAGTTTTACGTTTTTCAATAACGGGGATCCGAACGTCATATCTGTGTTCGAAGAGAATCTTTCACACTTTTTTATGTGCTCAAGAGCTTTATCAAGAGAATTGAAAGCTTTGTCATGTTTTCCGTTTCGCCATTGCATTGTTGACAGATAAAGATATAAATAAGCGGAAGTTTTTCTGTAGTCACCGTATTCTTCGTCCGGGCAAACTATATCAAATATATCTGCCGCCTTCTTTATAAATTCCTCAGCTTCTTCGGTCGTGATGTTTTCGTAGTTTGCTGCAACAGCATCTCCGATCATTTCAGCCGCAATACCGAGAAGTTTTAAAATCGTTTCTGAAAACTTTGCTGCGCGCTCTTTACCGTCGCAGGTCGTGAGTTGCAAAAAGTCTCTGCAACAATGAATGTCCGGAACGGTATCGGAAAGCATATCTGCTTTTTCATATTCTCCGATGTTTGCGTAAAGATGGGAGAGATTGATGATCGCAGTATTTCGTTCTGAACCGTTTTCGAGTATGGGAATTATTTTTTCGTATATAGCTATCGCTTCCGACCATTCTGTATATGTTCTGTGTCTCTCAACGTCAAAAATATCATATCCTTCATGATCTGTCAAATGATATTCTCCGTAACGAACATAACCCGCATTGTAAAGCACCGAAGCAAGACAAAGCATGATCCTTTCGTTCGCAGGAAATTCGATCATCGCTTCCCTTGCAAGAGCAAGACATTCATCAATATTGATATCCTCTCCGTTGTTTTGCGCGTTCATAGTATTGATCTTATATATGATCTTGTCGATCTTTTTTGAACGTTCATTATTGTACCCAAACAGTTCATCGATCGTTACTCCGAAATAATTGGCAATAGACGGCATAAGCTCCATATCGGGATAACTTCCACCCGACTCCCAACGCGATACCGCCTGCGAAGTCACACCGAGTGCGTCTGCGAGCATTTCTTGTGTGCGTCCGTCTCTGTGTCGTAATTCACGTATTTTTGCGCCTAAATTAAGTTGCATATTCGTGCCTCCAATATATTTATCACCGGTGTGATCATATTATAGCACGTATGAGTGAAAAAAACAATTATCAAATGGTTGTTTCAAATTCAACTGTTGTTTGGGTGTTGCA
>SVMP01000093.1 GCA_015067385.1 Oscillospiraceae bacterium
AAGTTCCTTCTTGAACGCTTCTTCGGTTCGGGCGGTATGCCGTCAAGCCACAGTTCGCTTGTTACAGCGCTTTTAACAATGGTTTTTATAACAAGAGGTTTTGCTTCTGCTGAGTTTGCCATTGCAGCTGTTTTCTGGTTTATAACAACTTACGACGCCGGAGGCGTACGTTATGCTGTCGGTGAACAGGCTAAAATTATAAATCAGATCATCATAAATGACGAAAAAATAGACAGAGAAAAGTTATTTAAGGAATTGATGGGGCATACAAAGCCCGAAATATTCGGCGGATGCTTGCTCGGAGCTGCCATTGCAGTTGTTTATTGGCTCGTATTTCTTAAATAAAAATGAACTCTCGGCCTGTTTTATGCAAAACTACTTGAAAAAAATGAATAAGTATGATATAATATACTGTAGATGATACAGTATCCTAGTCCGAACATGCGACTACCAGGGTGGGCCTAAAAATCCACCGAAGGGCATATCTGTGAAACTTCTTGTGCTTGCTTCTTACGCCCAGTCTGGGGTGAGTGCTGGAAGGAAGGTCTTGCGTCCTCAAACGCCTGACCTTGGGACAGCCGGGCGCCCGCAATGGCATGCGTCAGTGATCCCGTCGTCCTTGGAGACCTGTTTACGTGGCTTCAATTTAAGAAAGCTACGGTTCAGGATTAAACCTGCAAGGCGGTTCGTTTCCTGTTATATCCTTGAGAAACGGGCTGTATGCAGTTGTAGCCTGTCTTGAGTGGAGTCGGCGGATATCGGCCGGACGTTAGACCATGGCCGTGGTTTACCGTCTTTTGCGTTATGAAACCGATGCTGCAAAAGAGACTAAGAGTCGTTTTGTTCAGGTTAAGGAAAACTTCTAGGCTGAGAAATTTTTCTGCATTCAAGGGATTGCAGTACGTGCTAAGTGGCAATCAAGTCAAACATGCGGTAACGCTGTTTCTTGGGCTTTAATGGGAAACCTCCTTCACGGCGACGGAAGGAAGTCCTCGGGGAAACCTACTTGACCTAAGACGTAAGATTTACTTTGAATGTTATCATCACATCTTGTTAATTACATCTGCCGTGAACAGCGTTATTCGATGTTTGCGACAGATTAAATTATATTTTAAAGAATTAATGAAAGTAAACGGGGATTTTCCCCCTAAACTCCACAAAGAAAGGAAGCTTTCGTTTTCGGAAGCAATGGTGTTGTAAAAATGGATTCAGGCGATAAGCCTCGACCTAATCAGAGGTTTGAAACGGGAAATACGGATACGATTCCCCAGAAAGAGATATTGAATGATAAAAATGATGTAAAACAGGAAAAAGCAAAACTGAAAAAGAAAAAAGTCATCGACTGGGGCTGGAGCTTTAAGATCCTTTTGCTGACATTCAGCATCTCCTTTGCAATGTCTTATCTTTCAAAAAGCGTGCTTTCGGATGTTAATCTTTTGATAGCTTTGATAGTTTTGTTTCTGTTTATATTTATCGGCGTTATCTTTGACCTTATCGGTACGGCTATAATGTCGGTAGAATCGAAATCATTCAATTCAATGGCAGCAAAAAAAGTTGTAGGTGCAAAGGCTGCTCTTTCGCTGATATCGAAAGCATCTTCTGTTTCAAATTTTTGTAATGACGTTATTGGCGATATTTGCGGTGTTATAAGCGGTACGATGTGTGCCGTTGTTGCTGTTGAAATCTCAAATGCTCTTAACTGGAATGAGTTTTTCATCACTCTTGTTATAACAGCTCTTACCGCATCATTAACAGTAGGTTCAAAAGCTATCGGCAAAAATCTTGCCATTGCGTTCAGCGATAAAATTATTTATGCCGTTGCGCGCGTTCTATGTATATTTGTCCCCGAACGTGTCTTCGACAACAAAAAGAAGAAGTAATGCGTCTCGATATTTATGTTTTTAACAATTTTGCATTGAAAAGCCGTGAATACGCACGTTCACTTATAAAAAACGGTGATGTCACGGTCAACGGTGTGCCTGTTACAAAAGCAGGTTATGAGATAAACGGCGGCGAAAATGTCGTTATTAACGATTCCCTTCGTTATGTCGGGCGCGGCGGGCTTAAGCTCGAACGCGCCCTTGATGTTTTTAAAATATCCGTTTCCGATAAAACAGCACTTGATATCGGTGCTTCTACCGGTGGTTTTACTGACTGTTTGCTCCAAAACGGAGCCGAAAAGGTTTTTGCTGTGGACGTCGGTCACGGTCAACTTGCCGAAAAACTTCGTAATGACCCTCGTGTTATCAATCTTGAGGGCGTTCATATCAATGTTCTTTCAGAGGAAACGGTCGGTAAAGTCGGCATTATCACCTGCGATGTTTCGTTTATTTCGCTCAAACTCGTGCTTCCGTCTATGAGAAAATTTGCAGACGAAAATACGGATATCGTTTGCCTTTTCAAACCTCAGTTCGAATACGGTAAAAAAGTTAAGAACGGCGTTATAAAAGACTCCACAATTCATGAAGAACTTATTTCCGATTTTTCTGATTTTGCCGAAAAAGAAGGTTTTGATATTGTTTCAAGGGATGTTTCTCCTATTCTCGGGGGCGACGGAAACAAGGAGTTTCTTTTCCATATTAAATTAAAAAATATTCAGTTATAATAAAAATAGGGGGTGTGCCGATGAAATTTGCGGTCGTTACAAATAAGTCCCGTGACTGCGACCTTTCCGTAACGGAAAAAATAATTCACTGTCTTTCGGAATACGGTGCGGAATGCGCGATATGTTCTACTGCAGATGCTCTTAATAAAGTCAGTACAGACTGCAATGCGATAATTACTGTCGGCGGCGACGGAACCATCCTCGGCATTTCTCGGGTTGCAGCACAAAGCGGATGTCCGGTAGTCGGTGTAAATAAGGGAAATCTCGGATATCTTGCAGAACTTGAACCTGACGGGATAAGCGAACTTAAGCGTCTTGTTTCGGGTGATTATTATATAGAAAACAGAATGATGCTCCGCTCGACCGTATCTCTTTCCGATGGGGAAAAGGAGTTTTATGCGCTTAACGATGTTGTTGTGACCCACGATGCCGTTCTTCGAATCACGGA
Source organism: Oscillospiraceae bacterium (assembly GCA_015067385.1). Classification (GTDB taxonomy): domain Bacteria; phylum Bacillota; class Clostridia; order Oscillospirales; family UBA644; genus HGM12619. Next base: position 3,054 of record SVMP01000093.1, read on the forward strand.
TTTCGATCTTTCGTGTGACGGTTATCCCGTTGCTCATTACCGAGCTGACGGTCTTATTTTTTCAACGCCTACGGGGTCCACGGCATATTCTCTTTCCGCAGGAGGCCCGATAGTTGACCCTGCTCACAGAGCAATGATATTGACACCGATCTGTGCTCATACGTTAAACTCAAGACCTATTCTTTTCCGTGACGATGCCGTTCTTTCGGTACACTGTTCATCGAGAGATGAGGGGCTTGTCCGTCTTTATGCAGATGGGGGAGAGGGCTATTGCTTGCCGAATGCTTCAACAGTAAGGATCATGCGTTCTCCGTTTCCGTTAAAGCTAATCAGATTCAGCACCAATTCATTCTACAATATACTGTCAAAAAAAATACATTAAGGGAAGAAAATAATGAAACAGAAAAACAGAAGACATTCCAAAATAATAGATATCGTACGTGCTGAACAGATAGAAACGCAGGACGAGCTTACAGCAAGATTAAATGAAGAGGGTTTCAATGCCACTCAGGCAACGATCTCAAGAGACATTAAGGAGCTTCAGCTTGTAAAAACTCTTACAAGCGAAAATAGATACAGATATTCTCTTCCTTCAGGCTCAAATTCGTCCCAGCCTCTTCTTCCCGCAAAGTTTTTGGGAATAATGAGAGAGGGTATTATTTCTGTCGAACAAGCGCAAAACCTTGTTATAGTAAAATGTTATTCAGGTATGGCTCAAGGCGTATGTGCGGCGATAGACTCGCTTGAACGTGACGATGTTGTCGGCTCTATTGCAGGCGATGATACGATTTTCCTTGCGGCTCGTGATAATACGTTTGCAAAAAAAATCATTGATAATATAAAAGATACTGTTAATATGTAGTTTATACAGTAGTTTTCTTACAAGAGGTAACAAAAAATGCTTTCCTCGCTTCATATTGAAAATATAGCGGTAATTGAGTCTGCCGATATTTCGTTTCCGTCGGGCTTGTCTGTCCTGACAGGTGAAACAGGTGCCGGCAAAAGTATGATAATCGATTCCATTAATATGATCCTCGGCGGAAGAACAAACAGAGAAGTCATTCGAACCGGATGTAAAAAAGCTTATGTTTCAGCTTCTTTTGATAGCTTACATCCGACTGTTGTTTCTCTTGCGGATGAATTCGGCATTGATGTCAGCGACGGAGAACTTATTATTTCCAGAGAAGTAACAGCCGACGGCAGAAGCTCCGCACGTGCAAACGGAAGACAGATAACTGCGGCTATGCTCCGTGAACTCGGCAAAAATCTTATCAACATTCACGGTCAACACGATAATGCCGCGCTTTCCGACCCATCTACTCATCTTTCGTTTCTTGATTCATTTGCCGGAAACATAAAAGAAAAAGAAGACTATTCCGAAAAGTATGCCCGTGTAAAAAATATAAAAAAGCAGATCGATTCTCTTTCGTTTGACGAACGTGAGAAAGCTATGCGTACCGATATCCTGAGATATCAGGTAAATGAGCTTGAAGCTGCTCAGCTTACAGTCGGTGAGGACGAGATACTCGAAAAGAAACGTCTTTCTCTCGCAAACAGAGAAAAGGTCATCAAAGGCATTTTTGCCGCCAGAGAAGCTCTTTGCGGAAGCGAACAGGGAGCTTGCGATCTTGCGGCTGCGGCTCAGAACGAACTGGCTTATATTTCCCGTTTTGACGAAGATATTGCAAAGCTTTCGGAGCGAATGAATGATATTTATGCAGAGCTTGACGATATTGCCGATGAAATATCACGTTTTGCCGATAATATAGATGACGATGAGACTGAACTTGAAAATATCGAAAATCGTCTTGATCTCATAAAAAATTTTCGTAAGAAATACGGTAATACTGTTGAGGAAATGCTTGAATTTCTCGATAAAGCAAGAGAAGAGCTTGAAAATATCGAGTTTTCCGATGAGAAGATAAAAAAACTTCAAAAAGAACTTGTTTCAGCTCAGTCCGAGCTTGATAATTCGGCTAAACGTCTTACCGAAAACCGTGAAAAAGCTGCCGAAGCTCTTGAACGTGCGGTTACGGGTGAACTTGTGTTTTTAGACATGCCGAAAGTCAGATTTACAGTCCGTATAATACAAAAACAGCAGGAAAAAGACGGTGCTGACAATGTTGAATTTCTTATTTCAACAAACATCGGCGAAGAACTTCGTCCCCTCGCAAAAATAGCGTCGGGCGGTGAGTTGTCGAGAATAATGCTTGCCATAAAAAATATTCTGTCCAAGGACGGTGCCGGAACGCTTGTCTTTGATGAGGTCGATACCGGTGTCAGCGGCAGGGCGGCTCATAAGATAGCTGTTAAATTAAAACAGATGTCGGCATCAAGTCAGGTAATAGTCGTCACACACCTTGCTCAGATAGCGGCAGAAGGACATAATCACTTCATTATAAAAAAAGAAAGCCGTGACGATCGTACCTATACAAGCGTCTCTCTTCTTTCGGGGGAAGACAGAATAAACGAGCTTGCCCGAATTATGGGCGGAGACAATATTACTCCCGCACTTCTTGAAACTGCGCGGGAAATGGTTAAACAATCAGTTTGAAATTTAATTTGAATATATTAAGGAGAGATCACAATGCAGATCTATGAAGAGCTTCAAAGAAGAGGCTTGATTGCACAGGTAACAAACGAAGAAGAAATCAGAGAATTGGTAAATAACGGTAAAGCAAAATTCTATATCGGTTTCGACTGCACCGCAGACAGCCTTACTGCAGGTCATTTCATGGCTCTTACGCTTATGAAAAGACTTCAGATGGCAGGCAATAAGCCCATTGCGCTTATCGGCGGCGGTACAACAATGATCGGTGACCCCTCGGGCCGTACCGATATGAGAAAAATGCTTACAAAAGAAGATATCGATCATAACGCAGAATGCTTCAAACGTCAGATGGAAAAATTCATTGAATTCGGCGAAGATAAGGCTATGATGATAAATAATGCAGATTGGCTTCTCAATCTTAACTATGTCGATATGCTCCGTGATGTCGGCGCTTGCTTCTCCGTAAATAACATGCTCCGTGCCGAATGTTATAAACAAAGAATGGAAAAAGGTCTTTCATTCCTCGAATTCAACTATATGATCATGCAGTCTTACGACTTCTACTATCTCTACAAAAACTACGACTGTAATCTTCAGTTCGGCGGTGACGACCAGTGGTCCAACATGCTCGGCGGTACCGAACTTATCCGTCGTAAACTCGGTAAAGATGCAAATGCTATGACTATCACTCTTCTTACCGACTCTCAGGGTAAAAAGATGGGTAAGACCGCAGGCAACGCAGTTTGGCTCGACCCCGAAAAGACTTCTCCGTACGATTTCTATCAGTATTGGAGAAACGTAGGCGACGCAGATGTAATGAAATGCATCCGTATGCTTACATTCCTTCCCATCGAAACGATCGATGAAATGGAAAATTGGGAAGACAACAGAATCAACGAAAAGAAAGAAATTCTTGCTTACGAACTTACAAAACTCGTTCACGGCGAAGAAGAAGCTGAAAAAGCTCAGCAGACCGCACGTTCTCTTTTCTCAGGCAATGCAGGCGCAAATGCTCCCACTGTTGAACTTACAGCCGCTGATTTCAACGCAGAAGGCCGTATAACCATTGCTGATCTTCTTGTTAAAACAAAACAGGCTCCTTCCAAGGGCGAAGCAAGACGTCTTGTTGACCAGAAAGGTATCTTCGTTGCCGATAATCTTGTTGAGGGTGCAACAACATCTTTCTCTATGGAAGAGATAAACGAAGCGATCGTTAAAAAAGGTAAAAAATCCTTCATTAAAATTATTGTAAAGTAAAAAGATCAAAATAAATATAAGGGTCAGTTTTTATGAAAAAAGAATTAGAAAAAAATTATAACCCCAAAGAAGTTGAAGACCGTATATACGACTTTTGGGTTTCGAACGACTACTTCAAAGCAAATGTAAACAAAGACAAAAAACCGTTTACTATCGTTATTCCTCCGCCAAACGTTACCGGTCAGCTCCATATGGGTCATGCGTTTGACGAAACTCTTCAGGATATACTTACACGTTATAAACGTATGTGCGGCTACGAAGCTCTCTGGCTTCCCGGTACCGACCACGCAGGTATTGCCACTCAGATCAAGGTTGAAGAAAATCTTCGAAAAGAAGAAGGTCTTACACGTTACGATCTCGGCAGAGAAAAATTCCTTGAACGTGTTTGGGCTTGGAAAGAACAGTACGGCAACCGCATAATCAATCAGCTCAAAAAGCTCGGTTCTTCCTGCGACTGGTCCAGAGAAAGATTTACCATGGATGAGGGTTGCTCGAAGGCTGTTAAAGAGGTTTTTGTAAGCCTTTACGAAAAAGGCCTTATTTACAGAGGTCACAGAATCATTAACTGGTGTCCCCACTGTAAAACCGCTCTTTCCGATGCCGAAGTTGAATACGAAGAGCAGGGCGGTCATTTCTGGCATATCCGTTATCCCGTTAAGGATTCCGAAGGCGAATATGTTGTTATTGCAACAACACGTCCCGAAACTCTTCTCGGCGATACCGCTGTTGCCGTAAATCCCGAGGATGAAAGATATACTCATCTTATCGGCAAAACTCTTGTTCTTCCCCTTGTAGGAAGAGAGATCCCCGTTATTGCCGACGAATATGTTGATAAAGAATTCGGTACCGGTTGTGTTAAGATCACTCCTGCGCATGACCCCAACGACTTCCTTGTAGGTCAGCGTCATGATCTTGAACAGATCAGAGTTATGAACGACGATGCCACCATTAACGCCGCAGGCGGTGTTTACGAAGGTCTTGACCGTTACGAAGCAAGAAAACGCATCGTTGAAGACCTTGAAAAAGGCGGCTGGCTCGTTAAGATCGAAGAACATGCTCACAATGTCGGTCAGTGCTACCGTTGCGGTACAACCGTTGAACCTCTTACTTCCGATCAGTGGTTCGTTAAAATGGAACCCCTCGCAAAACCCGCTATGGAGGTCGTTTCAAATAAAACTATAAAATTCCACCCCGAACGTCTCGAAAAGACATACATGAACTGGATGGAAAATGTCCATGACTGGTGCGTTTCTCGTCAGCTCTGGTGGGGTCACAGAATTCCCGCTTACTATTGCGACAAGTGCGGCGAAATGATCGTTTCCAAGACCGATGTTGAAACATGTCCCAAGTGCGGTGCTAAAATGCGTCAGGACGAGGACGTTCTCGATACATGGTTCTCATCTGCTCTTTGGCCGTTCTCAACTCTCGGTTGGCCCGAAAAGACAGAAGATCTCGACTATTTCTACCCGACATCCGTTCTCGTTACAGGCTACGATATCATCTTCTTCTGGGTTTCCAGAATGATATTCTCCGGTCTTGAACATACCGGTAAAGCTCCGTTTGAACACGTTCTTTTCCACGGCCTTATCAGAGACTCTCAGGCAGAAAGATGTC
>SVMP01000094.1 GCA_015067385.1 Oscillospiraceae bacterium
TATTTTCAATAAGACGGTATTGAACTGTTTCGGGAACAAAAGAGTTTCTTAAAACTGTAAAAGAAAGAAGATCACTTTCGCCGGGACGGACAACGGTCAAAGAAACGGTAGATCCTTCTTCACCCGAAAGCTTTGACACAGCTTTTTTAAAGCCGTCTTCCGTAACATTTACACCATTGATCTCAATGATAACGTCACCTTTTTTTAAGCCTGCAAGACGTGCGGGAGAACCGTATTTTGCAAAATCAACGGCAATACCGCCTGTACCCATATCATAAGAATATACAATTCCGATACCGATATGAGTAGAATCCTGAGTAATAGATGCGGATTTGTAATTTTTCTCATTAAGATAATATGAAGATGAATCGCCAAGGCCTTCTATATAACCTGCGGCAATACCGTCAATAATATTATCGTAACCGTCAACAGCATCTATAGAAAGTATATAGTTTCGAGAGATAACCTGGTTTATAATATCAAGTTTTTGATACATCGTTTGGTTTCTGCCAAGGTCATTAACCAAAGAACTTACATAATAATATGTTGCAACAGCAGAAACAAATGCAGTAACAACTATAAGAAAAAAAACTGTTCCGAGACGTATTCCTTTTCTTGGTTTCATTGAAATCCTCTTTTAATTATTTTTTCAAAAGATCCATTATATCTTTTTCAGGTGTAGAGCCGTCTGCAGTTACATAAAGCGCAGGGTCAACCGGAGTTCCGTCATAAAGAATCTTAAAATCAAGATGATAACCGGTTGCTGTGCCGCTTCGTCCGACATATCCGATAATATCACCCTGTTTAACATCAACAGAACCGTTTTCCTTAAACTTTTTCTGAAGTTCGGGGACAAATTCATCCATATGGTTATAATGCGTAACAAGTTTTGATCCGTGGTCAATTACGCACTTATTTCCGCCGCCTGTATTTACCCAGCCGTAATAAATGATCGTACCATCTGCGGATGCATAAATAGGACTTCCTACATCAGCCATAATATCTATTGCATAATGGAATTCTTTCTTTTTGTTAAATGTTCGCCAGTCAAACGGAGAAGTGATTTTTTTCCATTTTGAATCAAGAGGCCAAATAAATGTTTCTCCCGAATATTTTTTCTTTTTATCGAGAAGTTTATTTATCTCGGCTTCAAATTCGGCTTCAAGCTTTGCAAACTCATCTTGTTCAATCTTCAGTTCGTCAATGTTTGATGTAATATACGATATTCTTTCATTCAACTCAACGATCTGAGACGACTGAGTTTTCTTTTCCTCTGACAACATTTCAAGCATTTCGCTATATGTTGCCCGATCGGAAATTATTGTTTCCTGAAGAACAATTATATTATCAATATTTTCCCTCATACTCTCAAGAAGATTTTTATCATATTCCATCATATCACGGATATAATCATAACGCTTGAGCATGTCAGAAAAATTATCAGATAAAATAATGACTTCAAGATAAGTCATTTCGCCCATTTCATATGTTTCACGAATACGCGAAGTGTACTTTTCGTAATAATCATCAAATTCAGCTTGAGCGATCTCAAGCTCAACTGTCATCTCATCAAGTCTGTATTCAAGATTTTCAAGAAGCCAGTTAATTGTTTCTATCTTGTCTTCTGTTTCAGCGATCTGCTGTTCAAGCGTCTGCTTTGCTTTAAGCTCGGAATTTTTTTGTGAAGAATAATATTTCAAGCTTGATAAAAGCTCAGACTGACGTTCATTTATCTGCTCAAGCTTTTCCTTTGCCGCTTCAAGAGAATTGGCATCTTCTTGCGTAAAATCGGTAGTTTCGGCAAAAAAAGGAATTATTGAAACAGACAGGAAAACAACAACGATCAAAGATATATAAGATAAGATCTTTTTCATAAGATATTTCCTTTCTTAAAATAAAAACAATCGAAAACCAATTTCAAATGAATTTATTTAAGAAGATCCATTATATCCTTTTTCGGAGTAGATCCATCGGGTGTTACATAATCGGCAGGGTTTACAGCCGTTCCGTCGTACAGAATCTTATAGTCAAGGTGGTTACCTGTCGAGTTACCGGTCGAACCGACATATCCGATAATATCACCCTTTTTAACATCTACAGATCCTGTTTCTTTAAATTTCTTTTGAAGTTCCGGAACAAAAGCAGACATATGGTTATAATGAGTAACAAGCTTTGAACCGTGGTCTATAACACACTTATTACCGCCGCCCGTATTGGTCCAACCATAGTAAATAATGGTTCCGTCCGCAGAAGCATAAACGGGACTGCCTTTATCGGCAGGAATATCTATAGCATAATGGAATTCCTTTTTACCCTTATAGGTTCTCCAGTCAAACGGAGAAGAAATTCTACTCCACTTGGAATCAAGAGGCCAAATGAATGTACCGCCGGCATATTTCTTCTTTTTATCAAGAAGCTTATTGATCTCAGCTTCAAACTCAGCTTCAAGACGAGCAAATTCTTCCTGTTCATCACGAAGATTATCTATATTTGAAGCTATGTATGAAATACGGTCATTAAGCTCCTCAACCTGAGATGACTGAGATTGTTTTTCAATCGTAAGATCGGAAAGAGCCTGCTGCTGCATTTGCTGATCGGATATAATATCCGAACGAAGTGCTTCAATAAAAGCAATATTTTCCTGCATTGTTTCAAGAAGCTGTTTATCGTAATCCATCATATCTCTGATATAGTCATAACGAGTGAGCATATCTGAGAAGTTTTCGGACATAAGGAGAACTTCAAGATATGTAGCTGTACCCATTTCGTAGTTTTCGCGGATACGAGCAACGTATTTTTCATAATACGCATCATATTCAAGCTGAGTATATTCGAGTTCAGCATTTTTTTCCTGAAGTCTTTCATCAAGATTTTCAAGAACCCATTCAATCGTACTGATTTTTTCTTCGGTTGCGGAAATCTTCTGTTCAAGCGTCTGCTTTGCTTTTACTTCAGAATCTTTCTGAGAAGAATACTTTTTAAGGTCCGATGAAAGTTCTTTCTGTCTTTCGTTTATCTCATCGAGTTTTTTCTGCGCAGATTCAAGAGATGCCGCATCTTCTTGGGTAAATTCATCTGTTTCTGCAAGAGCAGGAGCCGTCGCAGAGAAAATAAGAGTTAAGACAACGGTAAATACAAGAGTAAATGATATGATTTTTTTCATTTAATATACCTTTCACACGTTTAAGTACTTCTTAATCGGATAAACAGAACCTATCATACCGATAAGTCCGCCTGCAACAATGTAGAAAAGACCGAAATAAAAGAGTCTACTGTGCATAGGAACCGGAGTAAAGAGACCTAAATCGTAAATAATGGGAGAAAGAATGTTTGTGTATGTAAAATAGGTTAAAATGAGAGTGAGTACACCGGAAATGATACCGATTATAATACCCTCTATAAAATAAGGTGTTTGTATAAAAAAGTCGGTAGCTCCGACGTATTTCATTATATTCAGCTCTATTCTTCTCGAATAGACCGAAACTTTAACAGTATTTGTTATAACAAGAACGGAAATTACGATCAAAATTGCGATTATCCAAAACGCAAGCATAAGAACAATCTGACTGATATCGTTTATACGGGAAACGACCTCTCTGCGATCTCTGACTCGTGAAATACCCTCGATCTTATTAAGTTCAAACATCGTCTGATCAAATTTACTGAGATCTTTTACGTTAAAGATGAATGAATTTCGAAGAACATCGGATGTTACGTCAGAAAAAAGAGAGGCATTTTCGCCCATCGATTCGAGATAATTTTGAAGCGCCATCTCTTTCGATTCGTAATTTACGTTTTTAATATTCTGAATTTGAAGAAGTTTTTGGTGGACTTCGTTGATCTGATCCGTAGTCAATTCTTCATCAAGAAAGACAACGACCTGACTTTCATCGCCTACTTCGTCAATAAAAAGGTTAACATTATCGAAAAGAAGTATCGATGAACCGAGAGTTACAAGGCAAATGGTAAGAACGGTAACGGATGCAAGAGTAAGAAGCCAATTTTTAAAAATACTCTTAAAAGCACATTTTATTAGAAAAACAAAACTATCAAACATTTTCGGGGACCTCCTTATTTTCAGAGTCGGAAGTTTTCTTTTTTGAGGATTCCGAAGATTTTGAATGCTCCGTCCCTTTTTTGTCTGTATTTGTTTTCGGTTCAAGAGCTGTGTCAAATTCGACTTTGCCGTATTTCAAGCGTATTTCTCTCTTTTTAAAAGCTCGAACAAGACGTTGCTCATGCGTTACGACAACAACCGTAATTCCATTTCTGTTTATAGAGCTTAAAAGCTTCATAATTTCAATGGACATCGCAGGGTCAACGTTGCCTGTAGGCTCGTCCGCAATAATTATTGAGGGGCTGTTTACAATAGCTCTCGCAAGGGCAACTCTCTGTTGTTCACCGCCGGAAAGCTGTTCGGGGAAAACGGAGATCTTATGTTCAAGCCCAACAATTTTCAAAACAGCCATAACTCGCTCTTTTATTTCTCTGCCTCCCCTGCCTACGACTCTCATTGCAAATGCAACATTGTCGAAAACATTTAAGGTCGGGATAAGGCGAAAATCCTGAAAAACAACGCCGATCTTACGTCTGTATTTAGGTATCTGACGGTGAGAAAGACGTTTCAGATTTGTTCCGTCAACACTGAGTTTTCCTTCAGACGGAACATCTTCGCAGGTCAAAAGACGAATCATTGTACTTTTACCCGCACCCGACGGACCGGTTATAAAAACAAACTCGCCGTCATCAATTTTTATATCTACCCCATTAAGGGCATCCGTACCGTTAGGGTACGTTTTTTTTACATTTTTAAAGACTATCAAAATAGTTACTCGCTTTCAAGGAATAATTCATATTCGACTGAAAATATCCGAGTATTTTCTCGTTCCCTATATATCTGTTATCTGTGTGTGTTGTGTGTGAAATCAGAATTTCATTGGATCGGAAGAGAGGTATTTGCGAACCATCAAAGCTACTTTGAACACGATCGCATGGTCAAATTCTTTTAAATCGAGACCTGTAAGACGTCTAATTTTTTCAAGACGGTAAACAAGCGTATTTCTGTGAACAAAGAGTTTTCTTGAGGTTTCGGATACATTCAGATTATTTTCAAAAAATTTCTGAATAGTAAAAAGTGTTTCGTGGTCCAGGGAATCGATGGAACCTTTCTTAAAGATCTCATCGAGGAATGTTTGACAGAGGGTTGTGGGAAGATAATAAATAAGTCGTCCGATACCGAGGTTATTATAGCTCATAATAACTTTTTCAACATCGAAAACTTTTCCGACTTCGATTGCTACCTGAGCTTCTTTGTAAGATCTGGGAAGATCTTTTATTGATTCAACAACAGAACCGATACCTACGACTGCGCGGGTATAGAATTCACTGTTAAGGGTGTCGACAATAGAATGAGCAAGCTTTTCAAGGTCCTTGATCTCAATGGAAGGTTTAACTTCCTTTACAAGGGCTATATCATTTTCGCCGACATTAATGATAAAGTCTTTTGCTTTTTCGGGGAAAAGGCTCTGAATAATATCATATGCAAAGATTTCGGTTCTATCAAGAAGTCTGATAAGAATAACGACACGAGGCATTTCGTCTGCGAAACGAACTTCTTTACTTTTAGCATAGATATCACCTTGAAGAATATTTTCAAGCATGACATTTTTGACGAAATTGATCTTATCATACTTTTCGTCGTTATATTCTTTAAGAGCTCCAAGGGATACAGCAAGAATGCCCGAAACGGATTCGGCAACTTGGTCTGTACCTTTTACAAAGCAAACATGCTCCATTTTAATTCGTGAACCAATGACACGGTACGTATAACCGTTAATGATATTAACATCCGACATAGACATAATATCGTTAAGATTACTTCCGATAGATTGTCCGATGAGGCTCAGGTCTGTGCTTGCTATAACATTTGCCTGGTCATCAACGACACCTATGGTTCTGTCCGTACATTCTTTCATCTGAAGAACTACACTCTGAAACAATCTGCTTGACATAATTTCAAATACACCTATCCCTTATAAGTATGGTACGTTATTTAGTAATTTTTATTAATGTTAAATCCATACACCATTATTATACAGCTTTTTTGTGCAAATTGCAATAGGGAGACCGCTGTTTGTAACACTTTTTTCGGAATTTATTGTTGATTTTGCATATATTTTCGATTGCAAAGGTCGCTTTCAATAACAAATCGACAATCAGACTTTATCTGTTCGCTCAACTCTGACGGATTTTTGAATTTTCGTTCTTCACGAATGAATTCCAGAATATAAACGCGTACCGTTTTTCCGTAAAGATCACCTGAAAAATCGAAAATATGGGTTTCAACATCGATATCCGTTGAATCAGAATTAACAGTTGGACGAAATCCGATATTAACAATGCATTTAAACGGTTTTCCGTCAATTTCAACAAAACCGGCATATACTCCAAGCTTAGGGACTACAGATCCATCAAAAAGTTTCTGATTCATTGTCGGGAAACCGATCTTTGTGCCAAGTTGTTTTCCATACACAACAGATGCTGATATAGAATACGGTCTGCCCAATAATTCCGCAGCAGCTGACGGATTTCCCTGTTCGAGAAAAGATCGTACGGCAGAAGAATTAACAGATGAATCAACAGATACGACACAAAGCTTCACGCCGTGTTTTTCACATTTTTCACGAAGTTCGTCTGTTCCGCAAAGAGCACCTTTACCGAACCGAAAATTTTCGCCGCAAACGATTGCTTTGCATGAAAAATTATTTATTAAATACAAAACGAAATCCTCGCCGTCAAGAGACGCAAAATTATGGTCAAATTCCTGAAAAAAAACTTTTTTAATACCGTATGAAAGAATCAATTCCCGTTTATAATCATCATCTGTAATGAGTTTAACGGGACGAGCGGTATTAAAAAAGTTTCTTGGATGAGGGGAAAACGTCAAGGCAACGGAATAAAGATTCTCCGTTGCCGCAATTTCAAGCGTATGAGAAAAAACCAGTTGATGTCCTTTGTGTACACCGTCAAAATTACCGACAGCAACAACGGAAGGACGGTTTTCGAAGTTAGTTATTATTTGTTCCATAGAGATTTAACAGAAAGCCCCTTATCAGTATGAGCAAGACCGAGAACAGTTCCGTCTTCAGCGCATGCGATATAATCGGTATTCGGTTTAAGTTCACAACCGCTGATACGATTGGCTGCGATAATTCCTCCGTTTAAATAATATACTCTGCCCGATTCGGGAATAGTTATTCGTTCAAGGTGAGAAAAGGCAGTTTCAAACGGGATCGCAACCTTTTCTATCATTCCGTTTTCGGCAAGAATAAGAAGGTCGTTATAATCGTAACAACGATCAATGCTGATTCCGTTTGAGCTTATTCTTTTAAGAGCACCCATACAAGCGCCGCAACCGAGCGCTTTTCCTATATCTGCACAAAGTGTTCTGATATATGTACCGGATGAACAATATACGATGAAAGCATAGGTATTGTCCTCAAGCATACCATCATATACAATATCATAAATTTTAATTTTACGCGGTTCACGTTCAATACTCACGCCTTTGCGTGCAAGCTTGTAAAGAGGAACACCGTTCTTTTTTACAGAGGAATACATCGGAGGGATCTGTTCAATTTCACCGATAAAACTTTTAAGAACGGATACGAACTGTTCCTCAGAAACCTGAACGTCGGATCTACTGATGACTTCACCGGTAATATCCTCTGTATCGGTTTCAATACCAAGACAAATTTTACATATATATGCTTTATCTGACGGGAAAATATCAGAAAGCTTCGTAAAATTTTCAGTTAAAACAGGTAAAACACCTGTACACATAGGATCAAGAGTACCTGTATGACCTATTTTTACTTTATTGCCAATTGCACGACGAAGTCCTGCAACTATATCATGGGACGTATACCCAGAAGGTTTATTTACCGGAATTATCATAAAGCTTGTCCCACTCCTCTATTACAGCATCAAGAACTTGTTTTTCAGCTTCTTCAACAGAACAGCGCATAGAAAGACCTGCTGCTCTTACGTGACCGCCGCCGCCGAATTTTGCGGCAACCTTTGAAACATCAAAATCAGGAAGCGGTGCCTCCTGCTGAGAACGCAAAGAGATCCTTATCTCGCCGTCGCTTTTCTCTCTTACGGTTATACCGACAACAGTTCCAGCAACACGTCGGGTAATAGCCGTAAGACCACCAAGCTCGTTTTCATTAACGCCGAGTTTTTCAACCTGTTCATATCGAACAGTCACCATTGTAATTTTATTATCTTTATACTGTCGAACAGAATTCAATGCATCGCTTTCAATCTTTAACTGCGCAAGAGAAGCACAGTCGAACATTTTAACGTTAATTGCAGATGCATCAAAATCATATCTTAAAAGTTCAGCCGCTGCGAGATGTGTTTCGGGAG
>SVMP01000095.1 GCA_015067385.1 Oscillospiraceae bacterium
CCGGAATTGCAACAGCAGAGTAAATATTCTCGATAACACCGTATGCATAACCCGGCTCAACATCAGGACCGTGCGGCCATGAGAGAATACCGAAATCATAAACTTCCTGCGCTACAATAGCATCTCTGCCATAAATATAGCCTGTATAAACTGCACCCATCAAAGCATCTTCGTTACAAAACGCTTTGGCAATCTCATCGTGATTGTATCCGGATGTATGTCTTGCAATATAATCTTTGCATGTAACATTATAAAACTGGATACATCTATCCATAGCTTTCATACCACGGTCATCGTAAAGAGAGAAATAGGGATTTCCTTCGGCATCGAGCGTAACAGTAGCGGAACCGTTAGAATACATATACATTTCGGATATGATCCTGGAGTTACCCAAAAATCCGTAATGTTTTATTTCAGCGCCTTCTGTAATATACGCAGAAGCAACTACTTCTTCGAATTTATCCCAAGTCCAGACTTTATTCTCAACATATTCACGGGGATCCGCAATACCGTATGCTGAAAACAGATTTCCGTTAAAAACGATCGGATATCCGAAATTGATATGCGTAAGTTCAGGCCATGCAGCCGGAACAAGACCATAAAGGTCATCTTTATAATACATAGTTTCAAGGAAAGGACCTTTGCCCCATTTGAAACTGTCTTCAACATCAATTATATCCGAAAGATCTCTCATGCCGACATATGTTCCAAGGCGGCAGTTATCACCGATCATATCGGAAATACCCGAAATAATATCTGCAACATAAGCGCCTGAAAGTATGGGAGCTTCAACATAGTCATGAACACCTGAACGAACTTCTATCTCAAGTTCGCAATTAAAATTCTTTTCAAGATCCTTAACTCTTTTCATTGCGGCATCGGCAAGAGTTGTTTCGTAAGCATATCCCAAGAATGAATCATTGGAAGCCGTTACAGCCCAGTTCATTACGGGGTCGAAAAGATATTTAAATTTACGCCCTTCAAAATTTATTCCGTCAGATTTACCCATTTCAACGAAATCGACATCAAATGTTTCCTCAGAAGATTGCTGGGAACAGGAGATCATTGAAAAAAGAAGAACCACGCATAAACACAATGATATTATTTTTCTTATTTTCATAATAAATGATCCTCCTTTAATTGTTAAAATAAACGTATGTCTTTTGATTTAGGACTCTATTGTCTTGGGAACCCAAGGAGCACCAAGGAATACCTTTTCTCTACCGGGATTAGCCCACTGAATAGCATTTTTGACAACGGTAAGATAATCTTTGTTGTAGAAAGTGGGGTTGGTTTCATGACCGGGCTGGAAATAGAAGATCTTACCGAGACCACGGGTAAATGTAAGACCGGAACGGAAAACTTCACCGCCGGAGAACCAACCGATAAAGATATTATCATCGGGCTTGGGAACATCAAAGAATTCACCGTAGGTTTCTTCTGCGGGGAGTATGAATTTATCTCCGATACCCTTGGTAATGGGATGGAAGGGATTTACGTTCCAAACAACTTCAGTGTCACCGGATTCGCGCCAAACGAGACGGCCGGTTGTACCGAGAAGACGGGTGAAGGGTTTGGAGTAATGAGCAGAGTGAAGAGCAATAAAGCCCATACCTGCCTGAACGTGACGGATAACACGAGCAACAACTTCATCGGAAACACCTTCGTGACCGCAATGAGCCCACCAGATAAGAACATCTGTATTATTAAGAACTTCTTCGGTAAGACCGTGCTCAGGCATATCCTGAGTAGCTTCGGTTACTTCAAAAAGATCGTTACCTTCCATGATACCCTTTTTAAGAGCGGCGTTCATACCATCAGGATAAACTTCAAGAACATCTTTCTGATTCTTGTCCTGAATATGTTCATTCCAAACAACAACTCTGATTTTTTCCATGATTTATACCTCACAGTTTTGTATTTTTATAAAATTAGATTTCGTTTACATTGATCCAGCAACGGTTTGCAACGGATGCTTCAACGGCATCAAGGATCTGACAGCACTTATATCCGTCATAGAAGTCGGGACAAGTGGGCTTATCATTTGCAATAGCTTCATAGAATTCATAGAACTGATGCGCAAATGTATTTTCATAGCCGAGAACATGACCTGCAGGCCACCACTGAGAAGCATAGTTATGACATCCCTCGGAAGCTTGAATAAGACGGAATCCCTGAAGGTCTTCTTCGTCTTCTCTGCTCATATACCAAAGCTCGTTCATACGTTCAAAAGAGAATTTCAAAGAACCTTTGTCGCCGTTGATCTCAAAAGACATATCGTTTTTATGACCTGCGGCAAAACGGGTAGCTTCGAAAAGACCGAGAGCGCCGTTTTCAAACTCTGTCATAAAAATGGTTGCATCATCAACGGTAACCTTACCCATGGGGGCATCGTCGCTTGCTTTACCGGAAAGACCGGTCATACGTTCAACAATGGGACGTTCGGTAACGAAGGTTTTTTGCATACCCATAACTTTTGCAAAATCGCCGACAAGATAACGTGCAATATCAATAACATGAGCACCGAGATCTCCGTGAGAACCGGAACCGCAAACTGATTTATCAAGTCTCCAAACGAGAGGGAATTCGGGATCGATGATCCAATCCTGGAGGAAAGAGCCTCTGAAGTGGAATATCTTACCGATCTTACCCGAATCGATAAGTTTCTTTGCAAGAACAACGGCAGGGGCAAAACGATAGTTAAAACCGACCTGATGCTTTACACCTGCATTAACTGCGGCATCAAGCATTTCTTTCGCATCTTTTGTATTAAGTGCGAGAGGCTTTTCGGAAAAAATATGTTTACCGGAAGCTGCTGCTGCAAGAGCTATCTCTTTGTGAACATTTGAGGGGGCTGTGATGTCGATAACATCAATATCGTCACGTGCAACAAGCTTTTCCCAAGATGTTTCACAGGACTCCCAACCGAATTTTTCGCGGCTCTGTTCAACCCATTCGGGATCTCTGCCGCAAATCGTTTTCTTTACAACATTAGCGGTTGTATCAAAAAACATCGGAAGCTGAGTTAAGCCATTGGAATGAGCTTTACCCATAAATTTATAACCGACAAGACCGACATTAATATTCTTTTTCATTCAAATTTCCCTCCGAATTCCTTTTTATTTTATAAATTAATTAGCCCTGATATTCTTCAATTGTAATACTGTTAATAATAACATCAACAATGGGTTTGCCTGCCGCATTTACGGAAACAGCGGCAATAGCGTCAACAACATCCATGCCTTCGATAACATGGCCGAAGACTGTGTGTGCTCCGTCAAGCCAAGGAGCGCCGCCGCCCATCTGTTTGTAGAGTTCAACGATCTCAGGCTTAATACCATATGACTGTTCGATCATTTTCCAGTTAGCATCGCTGTAACCCTGATTCTGGTTAATGAAGAACTGGCTGCCGTTTGTGTTGGGACCTGCGTTAGCCATAGAAAGAGCGCCTCTGAAGTTAAAGAGGTAATCGGAGAATTCATCTTCGAAAGATCTTCCCCAGCAACTTTCGCCGCCTCTGCCTGTACCTTCGGGGTCACCGCCCTGGATCATAAAGCCGTTTATTATACGGTGAAAAGATATGCCGTCATAATAGCCGTCTTCGGAAAGAGTAATAAAGTTTTCAACTGCTTTGGGAGCAATTTCGGGGAAAAATCTGATTTTGATAGTACCCATGCTCGTTTCCATAACAGCGATTTTTTCTCCTGCAGCGGGAGCCTGATTCTGCAATAATTTTTCAAATTCCAATGAATAAGAACCTTCTTCCTTTTCTCCTTGAGCTTCATTGTTGCCGCAAGCGCAAACTGTAAACATAAGAGCAACGGTTAACATAGAAAGCATCAAACGGATAAATATTTTTTTCATAATTGATTTCCTCTTTTTTAATTTAAGGATATAGTTAATAATATTATATACTGTTTTTTTCATCATGTCAAGATTTATTTCGAAAAAAACCAAAAAATCATAACGATTTTATAAGCCTGTTTTTATGAAAGACTACCAAAAATATAATATTATATTGACAAATCGGCTTTATTATGTTAAAATACAAAAAAATGCTGTCAAAGCAATAATTTAATACGGAGATTAAAGATCATGAAATTTTCTTCTAAATTTTTTGCGGCAACGACAGAAAAATGTCATTGGACAAAAACTGTCCCCGCGCCCTACATGCGCCGTTCTTTTAATATAGACGAAATGCCCGATTCCGCAGAGATCACTGTTTGCGGTCTCGGCTTCTACGAGATCTATATAAACGGTAAACATATAACAAAAGGAAAACTTTCACCCTATATCACAAATCCTCATGAAACATTAGCATATGACAATTACGACCTTATGCCGTATTTGAAAACAGGTAAAAACACACTTGCTTTCATCCTCGGAAACGGTATGCAAAACTGTTTCGGCGGATATATATGGAATTTTGATAAGGCAAGATTTACATCTGCACCGAAAATTGCTTTTGCTCTTGAAATGAACAAAGGCGAAAATTCTACTGTTATTGAAGCCGATGAAAATATTTTAACACATCCCTCCCCCATTGTTTCAGATGAACTTCGTTTGGGTGAGATCTATGATGCGACACTTGATATTGACGGATGGAACGAAGTCGATTACGATGACAGTAATTGGAACAAGGCTATTCCCTCCGATGACCCCGGTGGAGAATGTCTGCTTTCGACAGCGCATCCGATCGTTAAAACAAAAGAATTAAAAGCCGTTAAGATATGGAAAGAAGAAGACGGCGGATTTGTTTACGATTTCGGAGAAAACTGCGCAGGTTTGACCCGTCTGTGCATAAGTGCAGAAAAAGGCAGAAAGATAAAGATACAGCACTGTGAAAGACTTACTGACGGTAAATTCAACCAAGACAATCTGATGTTCGGACACGATGTACGTCCTGAAAACGAAAGATACATACAGCAGACAGAATATACCTGCAAAGGCGAAGGTAAAGAAGAATATACTCCGTTCTTTACATATTACGGTTTCCAATACGCAAAAATCTGGGGCATAAAAGACGAAGAGGCTACAGCAGATCTTCTCATATACGATGTAATGAACACAGAACTTGCTGACAGAGGCGATTTTTCATGTTCTGATGAAATTCTCAACAAACTTCAGCAAATGACACGCAGATCTACCCTTGCAAACTTCTGGCATTTCCCGACAGACTGTCCCCACAGAGAAAAGAACGGTTGGACTGGAGACGCTGCACTTTCAGCCGAACATATGTTATTGAACTTTGATGCGGAAGACAATCTCCATTTCTGGATCCGTGCTATTTGCCGTTCGCTGAGATTCGAAGGCTCTATGTACTGTATGACCCCCGTAACCGGTTGGGGCGGATGGGCAGGACCTGCATGGGACGCTGTTCTTGTATATTTACCGTATTATTCATATGTAATAAGAGGCGATCTCCGTGCTGCTAAAGAGGTTTCGGGAACGATTTTACGTTATTTACATTTCCTTTCGTATCATCTTGAACAAGACGGACTTGTAAATACGGGACTTGGTGACTGGTGTTGTCCCGAACCGAGAGAAGCACCGGTATTTTTAACATCAAGAATTATGCCTTATGACATCGCAAAGAAAGCGGCTGTTCTTTACAGAGCAATGGGTATGGACGCAGAAGAAGCATACGTTAATGCGTTTGCTGAAAAAATGCGTAAAACAATAAGAGAAAATTATTGTGACCTTGAAACGATGACATTTGCAGGCAACTGTCAGACCTCTCAGGCAATGGGTATTTTCTACGGTCTTTGCGACACAAAAGAGGAAGAACAGAAAGCGTTCTCCGTTCTTCTTGATAAAATTCATGAAAAAGACGACCATATGCATGTGGGCGTCCTCGGCGGAAGGGTTATTTTCAGAGTTCTTGCCGACCATGGATATATGGATCTTGCGCTCAATATGATGTGCAGACCCGATGCACCGTCTTACGGTTACATGGTTGCGATGGGTTATAATACTCTCCTCGAGTCAACCCATACAAACATCGATTCCTGCAACCATCATTTCTGGGGAGATATTTCAGCTTTCATGCTTGAATATATCGCAGGTATCAGACCGAATCCGGAATTAAAGATCGGCACGCTTAATATTGCTCCTATGTTCCCGACCAAGCTCGACCATGCAGAAGGTTACTACAACGCAAAAGAAGGCAAAGTTGAGAGCAAATGGATACGCAACGGAGCTGATATAATTCTCACCGTTACCGCACCCGAAGGACTTAAAGGCAACATCTTAGCACCTTGCGGTTACAAATTTGAAGGCGGAAATACTGCTCTCAACCTCGAAAGCGGAGAATATAAGATAGTTAAAATATAAATATAAAAAGGAGAACAGACATGCAGTTTTCAACTAAATTTTTTGCTGCGACAACAGAAAAATGTCATTGGGAAAAGACCGTTCCCGCACCTTACATGAGACGTTCTTTCAACGTGGATGAAATTCCGGACGTTGCTGAGATAACAGTATGCGGTCTCGGTTTTTATGAAATTTACATTAACGGCAAGCATATAACCAAAGGCAAACTTTGTCCCTACCTTACAAATCCTCACGAATCTTTAGCATACGACAATTATGATCTTTTGCCTTATTTAACAAAAGGTAAAAACACGCTTGCGTTCATTCTCGGTAACGGATTCCAGAACGGTTTCGGCGGATTTGTCTGGGATTTTCAAAAAACTCGTTTCATATCAGCGCCCAAGCTTGCATTTGCAGTTGAACTGAAAAAAGGCGAAGAAACAACAGTTATTGAAGCTGATGAAAATATTCTCACCCACCCCTCCCCCATTGTTTTAGACGAATTACGTTTAGGCGAATGCTACGATGCAAATCTTGAGATCGACGGATGGAATGAAGTTGAATTCGACGACAGCGATTGGCAGAAAGCTATTCCCGCATCCGATCCCGGCGGAGAATGTATGCTTTCAACAGCCCATCCGATCGTTAAAACAAAAGAATTGAAAGCCGTTAAGATATGGAAAGAAGACGACGGATTTGTTTACGACTTCGGAGAAAACTGGTCGGGTCTTACACGTCTTTGCATAAGCGCTGAAAAAGGCAGAAAGATAAAGATCCAACACGGCGAACGTCTTTTTGACGGAAAGTTCGGTCAGAGTAATCTTATTTTCATAAAAGACCCCAATGCGGGAGTTCCGCTTTATACTCAGCAGACAGAATACACCTGTAAGGGTGAAGGAAAAGAAGAATACACCCCGACATTTACATATTACGGATTCCAGTACGCAAAGATATGGGGAATTACCGAAGAGGAAGCAACCGAAGATCTTCTTATCTATGATGTAATGAACACAGAGCTTACCGACAGAGGTAACTTCTCATGTTCTGATGAGATCATGAATAAATTACAGGAAATGACTCGTCGTTCAACCCTTGCAAACTTCTTCCATTTCCCGACTGACTGTCCTCACAGAGAAAAGAACGGTTGGACTGCAGATGCTGCTCTTTCCGCAGAGCAAACCCTCATGAATTTCGATCCCGAAGACAACTATTATTTCTGGATCAGAACCATTTGCCGTTCCATGAATTTTGAAGGTCAACTTCTCGGAATCGTTCCGTCCGGCGGTTGGGGCGGTTGGGCAAGCGGTCCTTGTTGGGACTCTGTTCTTATCTATCTGCCGTATTTCTCTTATGTATTAAGAGGCGATCTTCGTGCGGCAAAAGAAATTTCCGGTTCAATGTTAAGATATTTCCATTTCATTACCAATAAGCTTAACGAAAAAGGTCTTATTGAAATGGGGCTTGGCGACTGGTGCGCTCCCGGTAAAACATCCACATTGGAATTTGCCGCAAGTGTTACAGCATATGACCTTGCAAAGAAAGCTGCTGTTCTTTACAATGCAATGGGTATGGATGCTGAAGCCGCATATGTTGATGTTTTTGCAAAGAAGATGAAGAAGAATATCAGAGAGCATCTTTGCGATCTTGATACTATGACCTTCGACAACAACTGCCAGACATCGCAGGCAATGGCAATTTACTACAGTATTTGTGACACAAAAGAAGAAGAACAGAAGGCGCTTTCCGTTCTTCTCGACAGAATTCATGAAAAAGACGATCATATGGATATGGGCGTACTCGGCGGACGAGTTATTTTCAGAGTCCTTGCCGACAACGGTCTGATCGATCTTGCACTCCATATGATGTGCAGACTTGACGGTCCCTCTTACGGATATATGATCGATGCAGGATACAATACGTTGCTTGAAACAAACTTCCGCGATACAGACTCCTGTAACCATCATTTCTGGGGCGATATTTCCGCATTCATGATAGAATATAT
Source organism: Oscillospiraceae bacterium (assembly GCA_015067385.1). GTDB lineage: Bacteria > Bacillota > Clostridia > Oscillospirales > UBA644 > HGM12619. Next base: position 8,315 of record SVMP01000095.1, read on the forward strand.
CGCAGGTAT
>SVMP01000096.1 GCA_015067385.1 Oscillospiraceae bacterium
TATAAATGATTTTGTTCTGAAAACGGAATGTTTTAAGATTGTTAAAACATTCTTATCTTCAGCTTTAACTTTAAAATCAATGTCCGGAGATGTCAGACCTTCCGCCGCTTGATATACAGGGAAAGATACATCGGTTAAAAGAACAATGTTGCCGTCTCGTTCAACCTCAACATCGAGGGTGTTTTTGTTGTATGAAACAGAGAAGGCAGTTGCGATATCTGTGTATACGCTTATTTTTTTACCGTTGATTTTAACTATTTTATCGCCGACCTGAAGTCCTGTTTGTTCGGAAACCGCACCGTCAATAAATGCTCCTACCGTTGTGGACGGAAGCCCCGATGATATTTTAAAATCGATCGTCGGTATTATTGTTCCGTTGCTTGTTTCTTTCGTAGGGAACTTTACATCATCTATCACAGTTTCTTTGCCGGCTCTTATAACAGTTAAATCGAGACTGTCCGTGCCTTTTGCTTTTGAAAATGCACGTTTTATGTCTCCGAAAGAATCAACATCCGTTCCGTTTATTTGTATTATTCTATCACCGGAGTGAAGTCCGTGTTCCATAGAAACAGCGTTATCTTCAAAACCGAGGATCGTTGTTGAAGCCGAAACGGTAGACATAATAACGAGATATGTTGTTATGGCGAATCCGAGAATCAGATTCATCGTTGCTCCGGCTACAACGATTATCATTCTTTTCCAAACACTTTTTTTCCCGAAAGATCTTTCGTCTTCACTTTCGTCATCTTCACCCTCCATTGAAACAAATCCTCCTATCGGGAAAAGCCTCAAAGCATATTTTGTTTCTTTACCTTGGATTTTAAAGAGGGTGGGGCCCATACCCAGTGCGAATTCGTTGACCTTTACTCCTGATAACTTGGCTGTAATAAAGTGACCGAATTCATGAATAAAAATGAGTGCGCCAAGAACAAGGATAGTATAAATTATCTGTAAAAGAATTTCCATTTATTCTCCGATGTGTTTGATTGTTATTAGTTTAGTGTTTTATAATTATATGTATGATTCTGTTCAAGCAATATTATTGCTGCTCTTTGATTTTTTTGATTACTTTCTGGTATCCGTCGGCACCGTACATAAGAGCTCTGTTTACTCTGGAAATCGTTGCGGTGGAAGCTCCTGTCTTTCCGACGATTTCGGCATACTGCATACCGTCTGTAAGCATTCGAGCAACCGTAAACCTCTGCTCCATACTTTTCAACTCGGAGACTGTACAAAGGTCTTCAAGAAAAGCATAGCAGTCATCAGGGGTTTTAAGTGAAAGAATTGCCTGAATAAGCATATCCATCTGTTCGTTTCTGAGTTTGTCTGTCATTTTTAGTAAGCCTGCCTTATCATGATTATTGTAAATTTATTTCTTTGTTTTTTCTTTTGTTGCTAACATTTCACGTCTTGATTTTTCATACATTTCCTGACGTCTGAGTCTTCTGAGCTTATCACGTTTTCTTCTTCTTGCATTGGAAACGAAGAATAAAATGATAAGTCCGCCGATAAGAATAAGGATAACCGCAAAAATTATAAGAAATACTTTAAGTGCTGTCGGCAGCGGTTTTTTCTCTTTAACAGGTTTGTCTGTTTCGTTTTCGGATTCTTTATCCTCGTTTGTTCCTTGTACGGGGATAGGATTTGATAACTGCTTTTCCGTATGTGAAAGCTCAAAAGTACCGATATTTGAATACATATACGTATTATCTGCAACTGTGAGAATTACGGTTGGCTGAATATCGTACCAGCTGTAAGAATCTTTTATGTCTGTTGTGAAAATAACATCAGATTCCGAAACGGAAGAGTGCCTTAAATAGTGCATGTCTGTAGCAGGATTTATTGCCACAGTTGCAACGATCTTATCGTTTTCAATTATTTTTGAGGTTGTGGGTTTAACGTTATTTGTTGTAATTGCTGTTCTTACAAAATTATTAAATCCGTAATCAAGAATTTCTTTTAGATCAGCAAATCTGTTGGCTCCGGATGTAGAACCCATAACGACTGCTATAAGTGTTTTATCTCCTCTTTTTGCAACTGCAACACCCGTGTATCCCGCAGGAACAGTATAGCCTGTTTTACCGCCGACTATACCTTCGTAGTATGTAGGATCGTTTTGTTTTAGCATGGAAAATCTGTTTGAAATGGTGAGAACTTCTGTTTTTTTATTATCCGGAGGAATGTCGTAGATAACGGTAGAGAAGATGTTTAAAAACGCTTCGTTTGTAATAGCGTATCTTGTTATCTGCGCCATGTCATATGCTGTTGTAACATGGTTTTCATCGGGAAGACCGTGAGGATTTGTAAAATTAGTGTTTTTAGCACCGAGCTGGACCGCTCTTTCGTTCATGAGCTGTGCAAATGCTTCGTTTGTCCCGGAAACTGCCTCGGCAAGACAATTTGCGGCGTCGTTTGCGGATTCAATCATCGTAGCATTCATCAAATCTTCAACTCTGATATTTTCTCCCGAAGTTAATGCTATGTGCATACTGTCGGAATATTTGTCTTTATCAAGAATTGTTGCTTCCGGAGAAACCGTCACTATCGCTTCGGGATTAAGATTCTCTACAGCTAAAAGAACCGTCATTATTTTTGTTATACTTGCGGGGTACAATTTCTGGTCCATGTTCTTTTCAACAAGAACCTGACCCGTTTCCGCATCAATAAGAACATATGCACCGCCTGTAATATTAGCGGGAGCAGCACTCGACTGTATCGGGATCATTGCTGTGATCGTGAAAAGTACGATAAAGCAACAAATAAATTTTTTTATCCGGTTGTACATTTTTTTCGTCTCCTTGCAGTAAAGCTATTATATTCCGAAGATTTGTTTTCAACGGAAAATAACACTATTCCGAATTTATACTCTAATATATTATAATATATTTTAATAATTTAGTCAAGTAGCAAAATTAAGAAATTTACCGCTTGACAATGAGAGAATTATGTTGTATAATGATATATGTAGAATTGTAAATTAAAATGAAGGGTATTCCACATAATTTTATGAATATAAATCTTATTTTTTATTTAATTCTCGGTATCGTACAGATAGCCTTCGGGTTTGCAGGATCGTATTATACGCTTATTGTTTGCGGTATGCTTTTAATTTTTAAAGCTGTTTCGATCGTTGCATCAAACTCAAAAAAAGTGTTAAGATCAATGATTTGCGCTCCTTTTATTCTGATTTGTGTATATTTGATCTATTACTCTTTTTATATGTTTACAGCGGAACTTGACTATGCTTCGGTTCGTCCTCAAATATGGTTGATCATTCCGATTGTTCTGAACTTTATCATTTTCCTTATCATGTTTCTTTCTGCATACGATTCTGTTCACGACGATGAAAATACAGATATTTTGCTGTCGAAAAATGCTATGGACAACTCAATTGAAGATATGACAATTTTCGCAATTCTTTTTGTCGGATGGCTTGGAACTTTTGTTTTTGATTTCTATTTTGATTATGCCGCATCCTTGAGCCTTATCGTATGTCTTGTAAAAAAGATTAAAGATTTTATTTTAACCACACACACTACTACACACACTACGACAATTTCGGATTAATTTCCGAAGACGACACACACAAAGGAACTAAGAAATGTTTGAAAAAAATATTGGTATTGACCTTGGAACAGCCTCTGTTTTGATTTATGTCAGAGGTAAGGGTATTGTTTTACGAGAACCTTCTGTTGTTGCAATCGACAGAACAACAGGTAAGATTCTTAAAGTCGGTGTTGAAGCGCAGGAAATGCTCGGTAGAACACCCGGCAATATTCTTGCGATCCGTCCTCTTCGAGACGGTGTTATTTCCGACTATGAAACGACCGAGCGTATGCTTAAATATTTTATTAAGCGAGTTAACGGTCATTCTATTTTCCGTCCCAATATCGTTGTTTGTATCCCCTCGAAAATAAATGAGGTTGAAGAACGTGCGGTAAGGGACGCAGCTCTTAATGCAGGTGCAAAATCTGTTGAACTCATTGAAGAACCAATGGCGGCTGCTATTGGTGCCGGTATAGATATCTCAAAACCCAGAGGTGTTATGGTTATAGATATCGGCGGCGGAACTGCCGATATTGCTGTTATCTCTTTGGGTGATGTCGTTGTCTCCGAAAGCGTAAAGGTTGCAGGCGACAGATTTGACGAAGCTCTTGTTAAGTTTATTCGTAAAGAATGGGGCATTCTTATAGGCGAGAGAACTGCTGAAGATATAAAAATGAAGATAGGCTGTCTTTCTCCTCGTCCCGAAAAGCTGTCTATGACAGTAAGAGGCAGAGACCTTTCATCCGGTCTTCCCAGAGAATTTACAATAACATCCGAAGATACAATGGAAGCTTACTCCGAGCCCGGAAGAACTGTTGCGGAAGCGACTCACGACGTTCTTTCCCGTACTCCTCCCGAACTTATCGGTGATATTTCTCTTGACGGTATCATAATGACCGGTGGCGGAAGCCTTATTTATGGCTTCGATAAAATGATTGCTGAATATGTAGGTATTCGTGTTTATGTCGCCGACGATGCTGTTTCATGTGTTGCGAAAGGTACCGGTGCAGCCCTTGAGCTTGTCGGTGATCTTTCAGGTATTAAGGCAAATTCCCCCAATAAAAAACTTTGGGGCTAATAATAATATTTCTGTATTGAACGCAGAAAGGAGTTTTATTTTATGGAAAATAAAAGAATTATCCGTCTCGGACTTGTAGGTATCGGACGTGCGGGTAAGGGTATGCATATGGGCGAATTGATGGATGTGCCCGATAAATTTACTTACGTTGCAGGTTGCGATATTATCCCCGAGCGCCTTGAAATTATAAAAGAACGTTTCCCCGGCTGTAAAGGTTACACTAAGATCGAAGATCTTATCGCTGACCCCGATGTTGAGATCGTCGATATCGCTACCCGTTCCGTTGATCACTATGCTCACGCAAAAATGGCTCTTCTTGCAGGTAAACATGTTATTATCGAAAAGCCTATGTCATGTACTTACGAACAGGCAGCTGAACTTAAAGAGATCAGTGACAGCGGTAAATACGGCAGACTTTTCGTTCGTCATAACCGTCGTTTTGAACGTAATTTCGAATACGTAAGAAAGCTTATCGATTCAGGTATTCTCGGTTTTGTTCATCAGATCCGTCTTTGCCGTAACAGTTTCGGCAGACGTAACGACTGGCAGACTCTTAATGAATTCGGCGGCGGTATGATCCTTAACTGGGGTCCTCACATCGTTGACCATTCTCTCCGTCTTCTCGACAGTCCCGTAAAACGTATGTTCTCCCATCTCGACTGCGTTACCGCAGCAGGTGACTGTGAAGACGCTATCAAAATGATCTTTGAAGGCGAAAACGGCAGAGTTATTGATATGGAGATCAACAGCGGCGTTGCTTGTCATGTTCCCGAATATATGATCTACGGTACCCGTGGTTCTGCTATCGTAGATGGTAATGTTGCTAAACTCAGATATGTTGATCCTAAACAGAAATTCAACAGAATTCAGGCTGACCCCAACACTCCCGGTGCAACGAGCTTCGGTGCAAGCGGTACTTTTGAATCTGCAGAACAGATCAACTGGATAGAAGAAGAGGTTACAACTCCTCCGAACAAAGAGATCACTCTTCCCTGGGATACTCTTTACGATGATCTTGTAAACGGCATTCCTTATCCCATCTCTCTCGAGCAGGCTCTTGAAGTTATCAAGATGATCGACGATGCTAAGCAGATTAAACATTTCAGATCTGTTGATAAAAACGAATATCAGGACTAATACTATAAAAATAATGGCGTTGTGGCTTTATGTCACAACGCCTTTTATCTTTTTGTGACAAGCATTCAAGGTCTTCTGTTTATTTTTTTCTCATATAATAAAGCACCGGAGGGGGTGCTTTATGTTTTTTAATTTCTTTTTTTTGATTTTACATGTGTCTGCATCAGGTTCGTTTCCTAAACCGCTGTCTGCATCGGAAGAACGTGAATGCTTTAAACTGATGGGGGAGGGGGATATGTCTGCAAGAGCAAGGCTTATAGAGTGTAATATGCGTCTTGTTGCTCATATTGTAAAAAAATATTATCAATCGGCTGATGATCCCGATGACCTCATATCTATCGGTTCTCTCGGGCTGATAAAAGCTGTTGACAGTTATAAGCCCGATAAATCAACAAAGCTTGCAACATATGCCGCGCGTTGTATCGAAAATGAAATTTTAATGTTTTTCAGAAGTAAAAAGAAGTCGGCTAATGATATTTCAATAAACGATGAAATAGATTGCGATAAGGATGGCAATCCGCTTTCTTTTATGGATGTTATAAGTGAAGAAGATAATATTGTCGAACAAATTTACGGTAAGATGCAGACAGAAAAGCTTTCCAAAGCAATCTCAATGCTTGACGAACGTGAGAGAACGATCATTCTTCTCCGTTACGGCATCTCCGAACCTGCTTTAACACAAAAAGAAACCGCAGATCGCCTTGGAATATCACGTTCATATGTTTCAAGACTCGAAAAGAAAGCACTTGAAACTTTGCGGAAAAGTATGTCCTAAAAAAGATCCGTGTGCTTTAAACACACGGATCAAATCTAATTCTTTTTAATTATTTCGAGTACGGCTGCATTTATTCTTTCTGTCGTATTGACTGTTTCTGCGTTAATTTTAATAAGCTCTGTAAGATTATCATTGATGTTTTTAAGATTTAAACATGCGTCGATCGCAAGAAAACCGCTACACACTGTTATAAATGCCAGAATTATGCTGCCGATTATTAAACATATGCCTGCAAAGATCGCATATTCTGCTTCAAATCTGACAGCACCGGGAGAATAGTAGTAGTCGTTGGGATAAAAATTCATGTTTGCGTCCGAAGCAGACATTCCGCCTGTTAAAATAAGCATTACACCCGAACAAACGCCTATAAGAATTATTCCGGCAAAAACAAGCCACAGAATGATTTTTGCTAAAATTATCCATCCGCCGCCTTTACCGGGCTTTACGGAAAATGTTCTTTTAGCCGCATTATGTTGAACTGCAGGTCTTTGCGGTGCAGCGGGAGGCGTACTGTTTTCTTTAACAGGTGTTGAGCAGATGGGACATGTTTCCATTCCATCTAAAATAGGAGCATCACATTTTTTACAGTAAGTCTTTATCTTTTCTTCTGCATCGGACTTTGTTTCTTCTGTTATATTAGCTCCGCATACAGTACAAAATTTTGCATCATCTTTTAGTTCGGAGTTGCATTTTTTACATATCATTTTATTTTTCCTCGCTTAAAAAAAATAAGTATTGACAAAATATATTATTTGTGATATACTTGCAAATAAAGTAAATATTGCTTTGGGGTACCATCCGAAAAGGACGGTTGAGAAACACCCACTGAACCTGATGAGGTTAATACCTACGAAGGAAAAGCAAATTATCGTAAATTTCAGGTTCGCAGTATTTTCTGCGGACTTTTTTGTTTTTATAATTGATTTTACATCAATAAAAGGAGTGTTTTCTTGTGGAAAACAAAATTAAAAGAAGTCAGTACATCAAACGCTTTGCGGTTTGCGCCGTAATGCTTTCGCTGTCTACGGTCTTAAGTATCTTTCCAACTATTCACGCACCTCTCGGCGGCTCAATAACAGTTGGAAGTATGGTTCCGATAATGCTTATTTCTTTCTTGTACGGTGTCAGATGGGGCATTCCTGTCTCGATCGGCTATTCTGTAATCCAGCTTTTGCTTGGTTTCTCGACAGTTGCTTCCTGGGGTCTTTCTCTCGGAGTTTTTGTCGGTTGCCTTATTATTGACTATATCCTCGCATTTTCAGTTCTCTGTGTTTGTGGATTCTTCGGGATAAAGTCATTGAAAAATGTTATTATCGGAACGGTCACAGCCGGTCTTCTTCGTTATTTCTGCCATTTCCTTTCCGGTCTTCTCTTCTTTGGCGCTTGGGCTATGGAGGGCTTTTCTCCGCTCGCCTGGGCTATATGTTATAATGGTGCTTTTATGATTCCTGACACTGTTATCTGTGTCGTTATCATGTGTGCGCTTTATAAGTTTTTTCCAAGATTTAAGGCTCTTTAATGAGCTTTTCTATTGCTTTTACAGCAATCTTGATCGCAAGATCTGTATCCTCTGTTGTCGGATTCGAAAGGCCTGCTTTTTCTCTTTCCTGATTCCAGATCGCAAGAAGAACAGAGCCTGTCTTTATACCTCTTATGTTTCCGATAACATAAACCGTCGAGCATTCCATTTCACTTGCAAGAACGCCTGCCTTTTTCCATGCTTGC
>SVMP01000097.1 GCA_015067385.1 Oscillospiraceae bacterium
GCTTGTGTCATATTTAAAGGTTGTACTCTGATATATGGGGAGCTGTCTCGGCTCGCCTTTTGTGGGTTTATAGCCTTCATGGAGGCATTTTGTTCCGGGTTTTGTAGACATGATTTCAATCTCCGTTTAGTAGTTTTTTTTATTATATCATACAATAAGCAGAAAATCAATAATTTTTTTATAAATTTAACCGTGAGATGTTTAATCTCACGGTTTTCGGTTAATTTGTTTCTCCGGCTTCTTCCGAAGGATCTGTCGTCGTTTCCTGCTGATCTTCGGTATTGTCTTCGGGTGCGGTTTCTTCGGAGCCTTCGCCCTGAACATCTTCCGGCAGATTTTCATCGGCGGACGGTTCCGAGATGTTGCTTGAAAGGTCTGTTTCTCTTAAAATATAGCCATCTTTGACCTCTGTTCCCTTTTTGATGGGGATAAGATAAAGCTCATATGACGAATTTCTGAGCGCAGCCTCGGTTGTCGTTGTGTTTAAACGTAAAAACAAGACACCGTCCTGCAGATAAACTTCTTTTTCGCTTTCGTTCGCAACGGTCCTCTCGTCGCAGATAAATATATGAAGGTCGTTTTCTTCAAAAAAACCGTCGGTAAGTGTCGTTATATCCATATCTCCGACTGTTTCGTTGAATTTGTCTGTCAGTTCGTTTTCTTCAAGATATGTCTGACATTCTTCGTAATTTGTAAACGATTCGAAAATATGCCCCGTGTTCCTGATCTTTTCATCGATCGCTGCGGCTGATATTCCCGTTACGGTGTATATGTCGGTCGTCTGAACGGCTCCGCTGAATTCTTCGTTTACGCTGATTTCTTTTGCCGTTGCCTGCATGGGAGAAGTCTCCGCAATGTCTCCGTCAACCGTTACCGTAACGATATCGCCGAGCTTTATTTCGCTGTTTAAGTCGGATGTTACGTTGAAAAGATATTCGCCCGTTCCTTCGTCCGTGATCTTAAACGAAACGAGTTCTCCGCCGTTTTTCGTTATTTCCGTAATTCTGCCCTCTGCGGTCGTTGTTTCAGGCTCGTTTTGTGTGTCGTCCGGGTTAACGATCGGGTCGTTGTTTTCGGGTTGTTCGTTTTGAATATTGCTATTCTGATCGTTGTTGTTTATATTTTCGTCGGGAAGCCTTGAACAGCCTACCGCCCAGATTGTCACGCATAAAATAATTAATGCGATGATCCTTATCATGAAAAAATCTCCTTTATGCAAAAATTGAGTTTGCTCTCCTGCATAAAGTTTTCCCTTAAATCATCGCATTATTCAAAATTTTATTTTTACTTTTATTCTTCGGTCTCTGCTTCGCCTTTTTTACCGAAAATGTTTTTTATCTGATCGATAACACCCGGAACGGAATCCACGATCTTGTCAACAGCGGTTCCGGAGGGCTGATTTATCGGCATGAGAGATACGTCGCCTTTTGAGGAAACAACGAGGAATGCAATAGGGGAGATCGTAATTCCCGCGCCGCTTCCGCCGCCGAAGCAGGGAGTTTCGGTCGTGTTTTTTGTAGAGAAATCGGATCCGCCCGATGCAAAACCTACGCCTACCTTGGATACGGGGATTATCATTGTTCCGTCGGGCGCTGTTATGGGATCGCCGATTATGGTGTTAACATCCACCATTTCCTTTATGTTCTGCATCGCTGTATCCATAACGCCCTGGATGGGGTGCTGTTTATTTTCCATTGTTTGTCTCCTTTATTTTAAGTATGTGTAAAAGTGCTTTTAAAGCAAGTGCGATCGCGTGGATCGTTCTTACGTAAATTTCAATGTAAACATCCGCATACGTTTTTTCTGCGGTAAAGTCTGCGTTTATGTGTACGTCTATGTCTTTTGCAAGCTTTCCGTTGTGTATCTTTCCGAGGATAGGAAATACGACTGCGGTCGTTGTTCCGTAAATTTTTGCAGTCGTTGCGGCATCTGCCGATGCTATTACAAGATTTGCGTTGATGTCTCCGAAACGGAATCTTGTCAGAAAATCACCGACATGTCCGAGCAATGTAAGATAATCGTCAACAACCATGGCTTTGATCTTTTTTGAAAAGAAATTTTCTTTCTTTTCTTTTTCTTCTGTTTTATCGGACTCTTCGCCTGTTTTATCCTGTTTTTTTGAAGTCTGTCTGTCGTCTTTTTTCTTCTTTTTACCTTTCTTTAAGGGAAATATATCAATGCTTACCGCCGAATACCGTACCCTTAAAAAGAAGCTTTCCTCTTTATTGTAACCGATAATTATTTCCGCTTTTATCGGAAGAAGAATAAGAAATATTAATGCGACAAGCAGTAAAAGACCGCCTGCTGTCGCGGCAATGACGGACAGGACCGTAAGTAAAATGTTCATAAGCTGTCTGTGAGGCTCGTTTGAACGTATTCCTCTTCCTCTGCTTCCGCTTTCTCGATAAAGGAATCCTGCTTCGGAAGAGACTCAAGGCTGTCCAGACCGAAAACCGTGAGAAACTTATCGGTCGTTATATACGACATCGGATGTCCCGGCAGATCAAGCCTGCCCGCTTCCTCCAAAAGCCCCTTATCTACAAGGCTTTCAACAACTTCCGCAGAAGATACGCCTCTTACCTGCGATATATATGTTTTGGTGACGGGCTGATTGTATGCCGCTATCGCCAACGTTTCAAGTGCCGCGTTGGATAGAAAAGCCGCACGTCTCTGATCTAAAAATGCTGCGGTCGATTCTCCGTATTCGGGCTTTGTCGAAAAAGAATATCTTCCGTCTGTTTCTTTTAATCGTATCCCGCAATTCGAATCTTCAAACTGTTTTTTTATCTTCTCTGCGGCGTTCATTATATCTTCGGCTGTTACTTCGAAATGAGCTGCAAGCTTCGTCACTTCAACCGGAACAGTCGATGCGAATATTATTGCGGAAATTGCCGCCGTAAGTGAAAGGTTTTTGTCTAAGGTCATTTTTTGTTCCTTATCAATGTTATATCCGGATCTTCTCCGTCCGAAACATCAACTCTGCCCGATCGTATAAGCTCAAGCACCGCAAGAAAGGTCGCTACGATCTCAGATCGGTTGTCCATTCCTCCGAAAAGTTTTTTGAACGGAACGGTCGTCTTTTTTAACAGTATCCTCAAAAGAGATATTATCTTTGTTCCGACAGATATAAATTTCGTTCCTATTATCTTGGAAAAATTGCTCGGGGAAAGCGGTTTTTTGCCGTTTAAACGACGCAGCACCGCCGCATATGCTTCCATGATCTTTCTCGGCGAATACTGATATTCCCGCTGTATTTTCGGAAGATCGTCAGGCTCCGTTTCTCTGAAAAAGATCTTTCCCCACATGCTGTTTTCGGACAGATATGCCGCCGCTTTTTTACATTTTGCGTATTCGGCAAGTCTGCGTTCGAGAACAATCTTCGGATCCTCTTCGTCTTCGTTCTCTTCTTTGGGGAGAAGCGTTCGTGATTTGATGTAAACAAGCGTCGATGCCATTTCAAGAAAGTCAGCGGCAAGATCCAGCTCCATTATCCTCGCCTGTTCAAGATATTCCATATATTGATCAAGAAGAAGAGATATCTCAATATCGCATATGTCTATCTTGTTTTTTTCAATCAGTGACAGCAGCAGATCAAGCGGCCCTTCAAATATCTCAAGCTTGAAATTTAACGGTTTCATGCTTTTAAAATATGATTATGCCGAGCAATGCGCCGATCACGGTAAGGAAAAACGACATAAGGCTGCTTGTAAGCATGGAAATAAAGTTGAATCGGTTGAGGATTATTATAAGTCCGAGGAAAATGTACATCGAATATCTTTCGATATCGAGATATTTATATTTGTATTTGAACGGTAAAAGCTCCGCTACGACCTTCGAACCGTCAAGCGGCGGAATCGGAATGAGGTTGAAAAAGCCGAAAGAAAGATTGTAAAGAACGATAAACTGGAGAAGCGTATTGACGTTCGTGAAAAATATTCCGCCGTCAGGGAATGCGACGATCAATATGACCTCTATAAGAAGCCATATAAAACCGCTTAAAAAGTTTGCAAAAGAACCTGCGAGCGCTGTTAAGATAATTCCGAGCTTGGGCTTTTTAAAGCTTCTTGAATCCATCATTACGGGATTTGCCCAGCCGAAGCCGAAGAGCAGAAACATTATCATTCCCATGGGGTTAAGATGTCTTAACGGATTTAACGTCATTCTGCCGTACGCTTTCTGCGCTTTGTCTCCCAATATGTACGCAACGAATGCATGAGCCCATTCGTGAACGGATATTGATAAAAGAACTGCAATGGCTCCGAAAACGATTGCCTGAAGGATCTCTATCGGAGAACCTCCCGAAAGAATTGCATTTAGGATCATTTGTTTTTACCTCTGTGTGTTTAGTTTACGGGAAAAATAAGATTTAATACCGAAAGGAAAAGATATTCTGCCGCCATTGCCGCTTCGTTTATTATCGCTGTCGCAATTCCCGAACGTGATGCTATAAGCGCAAGGAAAAACAGAATCATGTAGGAAAATTTATCAAAATAAAGAAATTTCTCTCTGATCTTTTCGGGGAAGAGCTGAGCGACGAGAATTCCGCCGTCTGTTCCGGGAATGGGAAGAACGGAGAAAAGAGCATATCCGAGGTTTACAAGAACGCCCGATGAGAAAAACATCGCTATCCACATAAGTGCGGTCGGATATACCTCTGTTGCAACGTATATGTTTACATTTATAACGTACAGTATATCGTATATCAACATACATCCGAGCGCCAGACCGATGTTCGTAAGCAACGCAGACAACGCTGTCAATGCGTTTTTACCTGCTGAAAGGCTCGGCTTTTGCGGCTTTGTCCAAGAAACAGAGAAAAAGGCAAGTATAATAACGGATATTATATTCTGAGGGGTCAATGCTTTTAACGGGTTTAACGTGGCTGTCGCCTCGCCGCCGAGCTTTGATGTAACACGCGCGCGGATATATTCTCTGAGAGTTATTGATAAAATAGAGATGACCGCCATAAAAACGATAACTGTCACCGTCTCTGCGAATGAAGCCGACGATCCGTTCATTATCTGTTCAAATATCATTATTGCCTCCGTTACGGAAAATAATCTGTATATTATATGTAATCATATTTATTATACACCGATTGATCGGTTTTGTAAAGGGCTTTCGGACGTTGACACAAAAAAATTTCAAAAACAGGTATTTCACTCAAAAAAGTCAAGATATTTATCAGATTTAAAATTTAAAAAAAAGTCACAAAAATCACTTGCAATCTGCAAGATGTTGTGATATAATAATAAAACTGAAAATGTGAAAGGATGGAGGTTTAAAGGATGAATCCCCTGATTCTTGTATTGACTATCGTGCTTATTGTTTGCAGCATTGCTCTTATCGCTATTATTCTTTTCCAGTCCGGAAGAAATGCAAGCGTATCCGAAGCAGTAGGCGGCGGACTTGGCAACGCAGCTTCCAGAAATAAGAGCGCGGCAAAAGATCTCTTCCTTAAGAGAGCAACTCTTATTTGCTCGATAATATTCGTTCTTATCATTCTTGTCGTAAACATCGTTGAGATTGTATAAGCTTTTCTGAAAAATATTATTGATAAGTTTTGGACGTCGGTTTATTTCCCGACGTCCTTTTGCTGTCTTTGTCTCATTATTTCAAAAGCACACACTGCGCTCGCCGCAGACGCAGAAAGTGCGTTGCGGAAGTTTGAACCGTATGGAATAAAAATGTTTCCGTCGCTGTTGTCCGTGACTTTTCTCGAAAGCCCCCGAAGCTCTCCGCCTATCGCAAATATAACGGGGCATGTCAGATCGGCTTCGTAAAGTGCGACAGCATCACGCCTTTCCGCGCAGTATGTTTTTATACCGTACTTCTTCGCTTCGATTATCGCTTCTCCGAGATCCGAGCATGCAACTGTCGGAATGTATTCGGATGCTCCGGCTGATGCTTTAACGACCGTCTCTGCTGCGCTTAACCAGTTTCTTTCAGGGACGATAAGCCCCGTTGCCCCTGCCGCATAAAGAGATCGGAGCGCATCACCGAAATTGTAGGGGTCTTCAACACCCTCCAATAAGATTATAAATGGATTTTCTGCCGAAAAAAGAGATTCAAGCGTTGAATATCTTCTTTCGCCGACGTTTGCCGCAACTCCGCCGTGTGTGCGTCCCGTCACTATTTCGGAAAAGCTTTCGCTGTCCATTATTGTTGTTTTAACATTTCGGCGCTGCGCTTCATGTATTATAAAAGATGTGTCCTTCGATTTTTTTGTTTTATCAATATATATTTCTTCTATCGGTCTGCTTTCCGAAAGAAGAACTGCTTTTACGGAGATCGATCCTTCAACGATCATTTTATTATAAACCACCGTTCCGTGTAAATTTTATTCTTGAAAAAGTATACCACATCCTCGCTTTAAAGGCAAGTTTTTTGAGAAAAAAAGTCCGAGAAAAATTGTAAACAAATTGTGTCTTGGATTGAGTGAGGTCGAAAAAATCGCTTGGTTATGGTAAAAAACGGGGGAAAAAAATCTTTTTGAAAATACAAAAAAAGGTATTGACAAATCAGAAATTTTGTGGTATCATATACAAGCTAACGGAACTGAGGCAAATAAAGCTTCGGGTTTCGAAAAATGGAAGCTTAGCTCAGCTGGGAGAGCATCTGCCTTACAAGCAGAGGGTCATAGGTTCGAGCCCTATAGTTTCCACCAATGGCTTCGTAGTTCAGCTGGTTAGAACGCCGCCCTGTCACGGCGGAGGTCGTGGGTTCGAATCCCATCGGAGTCGCCAATCGGAACGAGATCGGTTAACGCCGATCTCGTAAACCGAAAATGCCTCTGTAGCTCAGTTGGTAGAGCAGAGGACTGAAAATCCTCGTGTCGTTGGTTCGATTCCGACCGGAGGCACCATGCTTTATCAATCCGGTAACCAGGCACGATAAAGCGTTTGCGGAATTAGCTCATCTGGTAGAGCGCAACCTTGCCAAGGTTGAGGTAGCGAGTTCGAGCCTCGTATTCCGCTCCAGATAAAGCGCTGAACCCGGAATAGTTCAGCGCTTTAATTTTTCTAAAACTAAATACGGCGTCGTAGCCAAGTGGTAAGGCAGAAGTCTGCAAAACTTCCATTCCCCGGTTCAAATCCGGGCGACGCCTCCAAAAAATTAAGCAACCTTCAGGGTTGCTTAATTTTTTATCCAAGCCGCAGGATTGGTATGAAATCAACGCGCTTGCGTGTTGTATGAAATTGCGACAAGGTCGCGTATGTTATCCCTCGCGGGTGTGTATTCTCTCGGAATCCTTCGGCTTGATAACATACAACACTTCGTGTTGATTTCATACAGTCCTTGAGGACTGTGGACATGCCGCCTACGGCTGATTCCATACACGGCTACGCCGTGATCAAGAAGCGAAAGGAGAACGATATGGCAAAAAATCTTTTACTTGAATATTCCGAAGAGCTTGCCACAAAGTATGAGCTACTCTGTAAATCCATCAGCGGCAATTCCAATACCGTTTTTCAGCTCCGTAAATCCTCGTCAAGTGTTTTTGCGAACATTACCGAAGCACAATATCCGCAAAGCCTTGCCGATATGCTATCAAAGTTTAAAATCGCAAGGAAAGAGTGTGTCGAAACGGAAAGCTGGCTCAAATTGCTTTTTAATACAAAGGTGATAGACGAAAAAAACTTCAAAACCTACCGTAACCTTTGTGGCAGAATACAGAGAATGCTTACTTCCTCATGTATTACGATTGAAAAGAAAATTGACAATAAATAATCCCTTCCCCAATTTATCCCGACTTCATCATTCCTTTCGGTTTTGTATATGCTAAGCCGAAAGGATTTTTTGCTTTTTTGACATTCATCATCAATTAAACGGATCTGAATGAATAATGAATCAGCGCTTTGTCCTGTTGATCGTACTTTCTGCTCGCGGAGAAGTAGTTTCGCTTCATTGACAAAACCGAAGGATTATGATATACTTTACCTAATTAATCAGCTCGGTAAAAGAGACTCTTTGGCGGATCCTATGCTCGACTCTCTGATGTTTGCCGTAAAATCCGCAACCAAGCGAAAGGAATCATATATGACAACTAAAAATAATACATCTTGCCCGGAGAACGAATATATAAACACTTATTGTAACCCCACTCCGTTGCCCGACTATCCGATAGGCAGAAGCTGTTATATTGAAGGTGCCGATATACTGTGTGATTATCGGGAGACAGCCGACCCG
>SVMP01000098.1 GCA_015067385.1 Oscillospiraceae bacterium
TGTTAATACTATCGGATTTTCACCGAGAAGAATGGGTTCGCCGCTTTTTTCTATTCTTTTGTATGCGGCAATAAGAACAAATGATTCATCGCCGTTTATATAGGGAGCCTGAATATTTATAGGTCCGTTTCCGCCGTTTATATCTCTGTATATGTTTGTAACGGTTACCTGGCGAAGTTCGGGATGATCGTTTATATATCCGTTTGCATAGCCTGTGGGAAAATGCTTATCGTCGAGAAGCCAGACTTTCATATCATGCTTTCTTGCATATTCAAGCATGAATCTGAAATCGTCCCACCATTGATCTTCGCAGAATTTTTCATGTGTTCGGCTTTCAACGCAAAATTCTTTTATACCGCATGCACGGATGGCATCCATTTCTTTTTCGAGCATTTCCTGCGGTTCTCCGTGCTGCCAAAAGAAAGGAAGAATATATTCTTTTTCAAAATTATCGTTTAAGCATTCGTTTAATCTGTTGCTCATATCGATCCTCTTTTCCAGTTTATTATTTTTTTCTAATTGTAACACATGTTTACAAATATGTCAAGAAAAAATAATGATTGATTGTGAATTTTAGATTTGTTATTAAATTACAGTATCCGTTATTATAAACAAAAGATATAAAGACCTTGATTTCTTTGTTTTTTTATGTTATACTAATAAAGAGAATATATCAGTTATAAGGAGATGGCTTCGGTTTGAATATTTTACATATGAAATATGCTGTAGAGGTAGCGCGCCTCGGATCTTTAAGCAAGGCTGCGGAAACTTTGATAATTGCTCAGCCTAATATCAGTCGCTCCATAAAAGACCTTGAAGCTGATCTCGGCATAACGATTTTTAACAGAAGCGCAAAGGGTATGGTCCTTACTCCCGAGGGAGAGGAATTTATTAATTATGCTCAAAATATTCTTAAACAGATAGATGAGGTCGAAAGGTTCTATAAACAGGGCTCTTTTGTTAAACAGAAGTTCTCTGTTTCGGTTCCGCGTTCCCATTATATCTCAGAGGCTTTTGCTTCTTTTACGGGAAGCCTTTCAGATGCGCCTGCCGAGATATTTTATACAGAAACAAATTCACAGCAAACAATAAATAATGTTTTAAATAACGACTACAAACTCGGTATAATCCGCTATGCCGACAGTCATGATAAATTTTTCAAGACAATGCTTGAAGAAAAAGGTATCTGCTATGAAATGGTTGCCGAGTTTAAATATGTGCTTTTATTGAACAGCGATAGTCCTCTTGCGAAAAAAGAAGAGGTATTTTTCGACGATCTTTCCCCGTTTATCGAAGTCATGCACGCTGATCCTTATGTTCCGTCCATGCCTCTTGCAAAAGTTGCAAAAGATGAGCTTGCGGACAATACGGACCGTAAGATCTTTATTTTCGAAAGATCCGCCCAATTTGATATTCTTTCTGAAAACACCCAAACATTCATGTGGGTATCTCCCGTTTCACAAAGAATATTGGACGGATACGGTCTTGTTCAAAAAAAATGCGCCGATAATAAGAAAAAATATAAAGATGTTCTTATTTATAAGGACGGATACCGACTTTCCGAGCTTGATAAAAGTTTCATTACATCCCTCATATCTTCCAAAAGAAAATATATTGTTTAACAACAGAAATAAGTAACTGCCTTATTGATTTGCATGTATCGATTTTCATTATATCGATACAGATAATACCGATATAACATTTTAATAATTCCCAAACGGAAAAAAATATGTTAAAATGATCGTGCAATAATCAAGGAGGTGGCTTATGAACGGACATTCTATCTCCAAGGCAACACTTGGTAGACTTCCGCAATATTTGCAGTATTTAAGAAGATTGCCGCAGTGTGACGGTGAAACGATCTCCGCAACAGCTATAGCCAGAGGTCTTTCTTTGGGTGAGGTTCAGGTACGTAAGGATCTCGCAGCGGTCAGCGGCGCAGGAAAACCCAGGATCGGGTATATAACAAGCGATCTTATAAGAATTTTGGAAAGCCATCTTGGCCACGAAAAGATAACATCGGCTGTTTTGGTCGGTGCGGGCAAACTCGGATGCGCTCTCCTGGATTACGATGGGTTTGAAGAATACGGAGTAAAGATAGTTGCGGCATTTGACTGTAACGAAAAGCTGGTCAATACCGAAAAATTCAACACGGAAATAATGCCTATGACATCGCTGAATTCTTATTGCGAAGAACACGATGTAAAGCTCGGTATAATAACCGTCGGCGAAAATTCCGCCCAGCAGGTCTGCAATCAGATGGTTTCAAGCGGTATCACCGCTATATGGAATTTTGCTCCGTGCGGTCTGAAGGTTCCGGACGGAATTCTGTTGAAACAGGAAAATCTGGCGCTTTCATTGGCATATCTTAATAATCAACTTTATAAATAACGGATAAATGAGTCCCAAACCATGTTATCTGAATATAATCGACTCTTATCATATACAGAAAGGGATATTTCGCTCGGACGAAATGTGTTACCGAAAAATGAAACTTGACAGAGTAATCGCAGTAAGAAATAATAAAACGATCTACCGAGACGGTGACAGATGTGTAAAAGTATTCAATGCCGGATATTCAAAGGCAGACGTACTTAACGAGGCTCTCAATCAGGCAAGAATGGAAGATATGGGGATAAATGTTCCCAAACTTCTTGAAGTTACCGTTATTGACGGTAAATGGGCTATCGTTTCGGAGTTTATACAGGGTGTTACGCTTGCTCAGCTTATCAGTGAAAACCCCGATAAGAAAGAAGAATATATAAACTACCTTATCGATCTTCAGATCGGTCTTCATTCCAAAACATGTTCACAGATGAACAAACTTAAAGACAATCTCAGACGTAAGATCGCAACGACCGATTTTGACGCAACAACACGTTACGATCTTCATAACCGTCTCGGAGATATGCCCAGACATAACAAAGTATGTCACGGCGATTTCAATCCGTCGAATGTTATTATTACAGAAGACGGAACGCCGTATATTATCGACTGGTCCCATGCCGCAAGAGGAAATGCCTCTGCGGACGCAGCTCAGACATATCTTCTTTTCTGGCTTAACGGAGATATTTCCGGTGCGCAGATCTATCTTGATAATTTCTGCGAAAAGAGCAAGATCTCAAAGCAGTATGTGCAGCTCTGGATGCCTATCGTTGCTGCTGCGCAGTCTGCAAAGGGAAATGAAAAGGAACGCGAATTCCTTATGAGTTGGGTAAACGACGCAAGACACGAATAATCATAGATATATTTTTTGTATAGAGAGGAAAAAAATCATGTTAAAAATTACGGTTTGTATTGGAAGCTCTTGCCATATCAAAGGTTCTCGTCAGGTAGTTGAACAGCTTCAGGATCTTATCTCCGAAAACAGCCTTCAAAATAAAGTCGATCTCGGCGGTACTTTCTGCATGGGTAAATGCCAACAGGGCGTATGTGTTACCGTAAACGACGATTTTCATTCTGTTACACCCGAAACAGTAGGGGAATTTTTTGCTAACGAAATTCTTGCAAAGGTAAAATAAAAAAATGGTATTTGTTCAGGTATGCGTAGGCAGTTCCTGTCATCTCAAGGGTTCTCAGGAGATAGTCGAACTTTTGGAACAGGCTGCCGAGGAACATAAAATTACGGATGACATCGTTCTTACCGGAAGCTTTTGTATTGGTAAGTGCAACAGAACAGGTGTTACCGTTCAGGTAAACGACGATGTTCATGTCGGTATAACACGCGACAATTTCAGAGAGTTTTTTAAAACAAATATACTTGATGTTGTCGAAAAAGAAAGGATGTGACGGCAATGGCTAATTGTTTGACCCTGAAAAAATCGAACTGTAAAAACTGCCATAAATGTATCCGTCATTGCCCTGTAAAAGCTATTCGTTTTTCCGGAAATCAGGCTCATATTATAGATGATGAATGTATTCTTTGCGGCAACTGTGTCGTTGTTTGTCCGCAGAATGCCAAACAGGTAGTTGACGGAACCGAAAAAGTACGTGTTCTGTTGCAGAGCGGCGAACCTGTTGTTGTAAGTATTGCCCCGTCTTTCGTTGCAAATTACGAAGGCGTCGGTATCGTTTCAATGCGTGAAGCATTAAAACAACTCGGTTTTTACGATGTTGAGGAAACAGCAGTCGGCGCAACTATCGTTAAAACAGAATATGAAAGAATCCTCAGAGAAGAACAGAGAGATATTATTATAACATCTTGCTGTCATTCAATAAATCTTCTCGTTCAAAAACATTTTCCTGCTCTTGTCGGATATCTTGCTGATGTTATGTCTCCCATGCAGGCACACTGTTCCGACATAAAAAAGAGAATACCGAATGCCAAGACAGTATTTATAGGCCCCTGCGTTTCCAAAAAAGACGAAGCCGATCATTATGAAGGCATCGTTGATGCGGTAATGACATTCGACGAGCTGACCGAATGGCTCAAAAAAGAACGTGTTGAACTGAAAAGAGAAATGGACTGCGACCCCGAAAGCCGCGCAAGATTTTTCCCGACAACAGGCGGCATCTTAAAAACAATGGCGCAAAACGTTCCGGGTTATTCGTACATAGCGCTTGACGGCGTTGAAAACTGTATAGATGCGCTTAAAGATATCGAAAGCGGAAAGATCCACAGATGCTTTATCGAGATGTCTGCGTGTGTGGGCAGCTGTATCGGTGGTCCCGTTATGGAAAAAACGCATCATTCGACGATTCAGGATTACATGGCTATTGCAAATTATGCCGGAGAAGAAGATTTTGACGTTGCGCAGCCCGATGCTCTTTCTTTGAAAAAGCATTTTTCTGTTATTGAACATAAACTTCCCATGCCTTCCGAAACAGAGATAATGGGCGTCCTTCGTCAGATGGGTAAGGTTAAAGCTTCCGATGAACTCAACTGCGGTTCATGCGGTTACAATTCCTGCCGCGAAAAGGCCATTGCCGTTTGTCAGGGTAAGGCTGAAATATCCATGTGTCTGCCTTTCCTTAAAGATAAAGCAGAAAGCTTTTCGGATACTATCGTTAAGAATACGCCCAACGGGCTTCTCGTTCTTAACGAAAACCTTGAGGTTCAACAGATCAATACTGCGGCTCGTAAGATAATGAACATCCGTTCCGAATCGGACGTTCTCGGAGAACCGGTTGTACGTATCCTTGATCCTGCGGTCTTTCTCAGAGTAAGAGACAGCGGAAGGGCTGTAAGAAATGAGAATATTTATCTTGCAGAGTATAAAAAATATGTAGAACAGACGGTCGTTTACGATCCCGATTCCCATCTTCTCGTCGGTATCATGCGTGATATTACCGATGCGGAATCCGAACGTGAAAAGAAGGCAATGATCAACAGAAAAACTGTCGAAGTTGCCGACTCTGTCGTTGAAAAACAGATGAGGATCGTTCAGGAGATCGCATCTTTACTCGGCGAAACAGCTGCTGAAACAAAGATCGCTCTTACAAAGCTGAAGGAGTCGATTGACGATGAATGATCTTTGTGCCGATATCGGCTTTAAAAGTATAAATCACGTCGGAGAAGAACTTTGCGGTGACCATGTCGATATAGTTGAAGAAAACGAGAATTCCACCGTTATCGTTCTTGCGGACGGTCTCGGATCGGGCGTTAAAGCCAGTATTTTATCTACATTAACAGCCAAGATCATTTCTACTATGATGGCTGCCGGAC
This sequence comes from Oscillospiraceae bacterium, assembly GCA_015067385.1. Taxonomy (GTDB): domain Bacteria; phylum Bacillota; class Clostridia; order Oscillospirales; family UBA644; genus HGM12619. The sequence goes on from SVMP01000098.1 coordinate 5,666, forward strand.
TTCCCATTGAGGAATGTGTTTCAACGATTGCGGCAACTCTTCCCGTTTGTTCGGTAAGAGGCGTTGCGTATTCCACATTCACTATAATCCATATCCTTAATAATGATATGGCTGAGATCATTCAGTACGATAATCCCCATGTTATAATCATAAGAGACTTCGAGATATACGATTATCCGAAAACGGAAATGAATATCGGAGGTAAAAAGATTTTTACCTCGACCGTAAAACTCCAGGAAAACGATGTTTTCATTGCTATGAGTGACGGTTGCCCTCATGCCGGTATCGGTATAAAATATAATTTCGGTTGGAAAAGAGAGGATATTGCGGCGTATATGCAGGCCCTTGTTGCCGGCGGCTACACTGCAAAGAATCTTTCAACGATGTTGGTTGATGAATGCGATAATCTTTACGGACATGAGCCGGGTGACGATACTACGGCGTGTGTTGTCAAGATAAGAAAAAGAGAACCGATGAATATTCTTTTCGGTCCTCCCGCAAACAGAGACGATAATGAACGTATGATGTCGCTTTTCTTTTCTAAAGAAGGCAAGCATATCGTTTGCGGCGGTACAACATCTTCTGTTGCCGCAAAATATCTCGGTAAACCCGTAAAGGCAAGCTTGAATTTTGAAAAGAGCGATGTTCCGCCGATAGCATATATCGAAGGCGTTGATCTTGTTACCGAAGGCGTAATAACAATGAATAAGGTTATTGAATACGCTAAAGATTATCTCGGTGAAAATCTGCTTTATGAAGATTGGAATTTCAAAAAAGACGGTGCTTCACTTATCAGCAGACTTCTTTTCGAAGAAGCTACGGATATAAATTTCTATGTCGGAAGAGCTGTCAACCCCGCCCACCAAAACCCCGACCTGCCTATAAATTTCAATATCAAAATGAATCTGGTTGAGGAACTTTCGGCTTGTCTGAAGAAAATGGGCAAACGTATAAAAGTCAGTTATTTTTAAATAAAAGGGATCAAAGAAAGGAAGAAAAATATGAAAAATAAAATTACAATAATCGGCGCAGGTTCTGTTGGCGCTGCTACAGCTTATTCTCTACTTGCAAGAGAAGTGGCTTCTGAAGTCGTTCTTATCGATATAAATACAGAAAAAGCTCTTGGCGAGGCTCTTGATATCAAGCAGGCTACTCCTTTCTTGGACAACAGCGATATCTATGCAGGCAGTTACAGTGACGCTGTCGGCTCTGATGTTGTAATCATCACTTCCGGTATCGGCAGAAAGCCCGGTCAGACACGTCTTGAACTCGTTCAGACAAACGTTGGTATTATCAAAAGCATATCTTCCGAAATTATCAAGTATGCTCCCAACGCCCTCTACATTCTCGTTGCAAACCCTGTTGATATTCTTACTTATGCATTCCTTAAATATACCGGTCTTCCCAAAAATCAGGTATTCGGTACAGGTACCGTTCTTGATACTATCAGACTCCGTACCCGTCTTGCCGAAATATACCATGTTAATAAACAGCAGGTTCATGCCAACGTTCTCGGTGAACACGGCGACAGCTCTTTCGTTGCTTGGTCAACAGCTACTATCGCAGGCGTTCCCCTTGATGAATATGTAGGCGCTATCGCAACTCCCATAAATCTTATTACCGAATATAAACGCGAAGACGTTGAAACTTATGTTAAAAAATCCGGCGGTAAGATCATTGCAAGAAAAGGCTGCACCGTTTACGGCATCGCAACAACTTCCATGCATATCGTTAAGAGCCTTAAAGGCGATGCTGAAACCGCAATGACTGTTTCTTCTCTCCACGAAGGCGAATACGGTCTTAAAGACATTTGCCTCAGTTCTCTTTCTTTGGTTGACTCTAACGGCGTAAAATCTATTATCACGCAGAAACTTTCCGACGATGAGATGGCTAAGCTTTATGCTTCAGCAGAGGCACTTCGTGCAGTTATGAACGGTATAACCTTCTAAGAGGTACTGCCCATGAAAATGAGAAAATTTGATACTAAAGTTCAGCATCTTAAATATAAGGTGCTTCGTGAGGTTGCCCGTCTGGCGTGGAATGACACTCTTCTTGATAATGTCGTTGACATCCCCAAGAGGATCGTTCCCGGCAAGGAACCCACCATGCGTTGCTGTGTTTACAAAGAAAGAGCTATTCTTTCCGAACGTGTAAAACTCGCAATGGGCGGAGATAAGAGCAACCCCAATATAATTGAAGTAATCGATATCGCATGCGATGAATGTCCTGTTGGCGGTTATGAAGTAACAAATGCTTGCAGAGGCTGTCTTGCTCATCGCTGTGAAGACGTTTGTAAGTTCGGAGCTATTTCCTTTGACAGTAATCACGTCGCTCATATCGATAAAACAAAATGTAAAGAATGCGGCGCTTGCGCTAAGGTTTGTCCTTACACCGCAATCGTAAGCCGTAAACGTCCGTGCCAGATAGCTTGTAAAGTCAAA
>SVMP01000099.1 GCA_015067385.1 Oscillospiraceae bacterium
GGGAGCTTTTGTTCCCTTTGTAATAGTCCACGCTCTTACCTCGGGCTGACCTGCGGTAAGATAACTGATAAGACCGAGAAGGGAGTAAGACGCCTTGATAAGACGGGCAAGGCCGCTTTCTTTAAGTCCGATATCTTCGAGGAAAATAAGCTTTTCTTCCTCGGAAAGCTCGGAAATATCTTTTTCGAGTTTTGCGCATACCGGAAGAATCTCTGAATTTTCGGATGCCGCATATTTTTTTACAGCTTCGTAATACTCATTGTTTTCTCTGTCCGCAAAGCCCTCTTCGCTCATGTTTGCGGCATAAATAACGGGCTTGAGAGTAAGGAAGTTGCCCATATAGAGAATATTTCTTTCATCCTCTGTCATGTCCATCGCACGAAGGGGCTTGCCTGTTTCGAGGAACGCCTTTGCTCTTTCGCAAAGCTCCGCTTCCTGAGCAAATTTTTTATCGCCCTTTGCGTTTTTCTGAGCACGCAGACACATTTTCTCCGCTGTTTCCATATCGGCGTAAACGAGCTCAAGATTTATCGTTTCTATATCACGGACAGGGTCAACGGATCCGTCAACGTGAATAATGTTTTCATCGTCAAAGCAACGTACGACATGAACGATCGCATCGACCTCTCTTATATGAGAAAGGAATTTATTGCCCAGACCCTCACCTCTCGATGCGCCTTTAACAAGACCCGCAATATCTACGAATTCAATAACGGCGTGTGTTGTCTTTACGGGGTTATACATCTCGGTGAGAATATCAAGTCTTTCGTCGGGAACGGCAACAACGCCCACGTTAGGCTCGATTGTGCAGAACGGATAGTTTTCCGCATCTACGTTGGTATTGGTTATGGCATTAAAAAGCGTGCTCTTTCCTACATTGGGAAGACCTACGATACCTAATTTCATCTATTCAAAACCTTTCAGTTGATATTTGATATGTTTGTTACTCTACATTATACAATATAAATACAAAAAAATCAAGTCCCGAAAGAAAAATAAAAAATTTTTCCGAAAACGCAGAAAAAACGCAGATATATCCCTTGATTTTTCATCTGATTTATGGTAACATATATATAGGTACAGATTTTTTCGGGAGCATTTGAAAATGTTGGGAATACGTCTCGTTTGCGTTGGCAATTTAAAAGAAAAATACCTGAAAGATGCGGCGGCGGAATACATGAAGCGGCTGACACGTTTTTGCGATGCCGAGATAATCGAGACAGCCGAAAGCAATCCCGAAAAAGAAAAGGACGCAATACTGAAAAATCTCAAGGGCAGAGTCGTTGCTCTCTGCGTTGAGGGAAAACAGCAATCATCGGAAAAATTCTCCGAATTTATAGAAAAAACGGCTCAGACCGATTCGAAGATAACATTTGTTATCGGCGGTTCGGACGGATTGGCGCAGGATGTAAAAGACCGTGCGGACGTTCGACTGTCGTTTTCCGAAATGACATTCCCTCACCAGCTCATGAGGATCATTTTGCTTGAACAGATCTACAGAGCGTTCACTATAAACAATAACATAAAATATCATAAATGAGGTACAGACCAATGAACACTATCAAATACAAAACAAAAGGCACCTGTTCCAGAGAGATAAACATCACTCTTAACGACGATAACACCATCGGCTCCGTTGAGATCATCGGCGGCTGCCACGGAAATCTCCAGGGCATCTCCAAGCTCCTTATCGGCATGGACAAAGACGAAGTTATCAAAAGACTCGAAGGCATCTGCTGCGGTTCAAAGCCCACCTCTTGCCCCGACCAGATCGCAAAAGCGCTCAAACAGTAAAACGTTAATTAAAAATAATTATATAAATCACGGAGGAAGAGATATGACAGTAAAAACATGGCTTGAAAGTTCCGTAGTGGACGAAAAAACCAAAGAGGAGCTCCGCGCAGTAACAAACGAAGAAGAGCTTGAAGACAGATTTTCCGGTCTTCTGGAATTCGGCACAGGCGGGCTTCGCGGCATAATCGGTGCAGGCACACGCAGAATGAACATCTACACCGTCCGTCACGCGACACAGGCGCTCGCAGACCTTATCAACTCGAAAAATATCGAAGGCGCAAAGGTCGTTATCGCACATGACAGCCGTAACTTCTCCAGAGAATTCGCAGAAGAAGCGGCATGTGTTCTCGTTGCAAACGGCATCGACGTTTATCTTTTCGATGAACTTCGCCCCACGCCCGAGCTTTCTTTTGCAGTTACAGACCTCGGTTGTATCGCAGGTATCGACGTTACCGCTTCCCACAATCCGAAAGAATACAACGGCTACAAGGTATACTGGGATGACGGCGCTCAGCTTTCCCCCGAAAATGCGGATGTTGTTTTCGCACAGATGAAAGAAACCGATATGTTCGACGAAGTAAAGACCGTCTGCATGTGCAAAGCAAAAGAACATATCACCGTTCTCGACAAAGAATATGACGAAAGATATATCGCAAACGTTCTCGAACAGAGAATAGACGACGATCTCATCAAAAAACAGAGCGATATGTGCATCGTTTACACTCCGTTCCACGGTGCAGGCTATCGCCTCGTTCCCGAAGTTCTCAGAAGAGCAGGCTTCAAAAACATCGTTACCGTTCCCGAACAGATGGTTCTCGACGGCAACTTCCCGACCGTTAAATCCCCCAACCCCGAAAACCCCGAAGGCTTCGCAAGAGCTATCGAGATCGCTAAAGAACATCATGCCGACCTCATCATCGGTACCGACCCCGACGCTGACAGAATGGGCCTTATCGTTAACGCAAACGGCGAATATAAGATCATCACCGGCAACCAGATCGGCTGTCTTCTCCTCGACTATATTCTCCGCTCCAAACAGGCGCTCGGCATCCTTCCCGCAAACGCTTGCGCTGTTAAAACAATAGTTACAACAGAGCTTGCCGCTAAGATCTGCGCGAAGTACGGCGCGTCTATCGTTAACGTGCTCACAGGCTTCAAGTTCATCGGCGAAAAGATGAATCAGTTCAAAGAAACAGGCTCTCATTCTTTCATTTTCGGTTTCGAAGAAAGCTACGGCTTCCTCGCAGGCGACTATGCTCACGATAAGGACAGCGTTTTCGCTTCTCTCCTCATCTCCGAAGCTGCCGCTTATTATGCAGAACAAGGCAAAACTCTCTGGGATGCTCTCGTTGCTCTCTTTGAAGAACACGGTACCTACGTTGAAAAGACAGTCAACATCCAGATGACCGGCTTCGACGGCCTCGAAAAGATGCAGAAGCTCATGGCTGAACTCAGAGCAAACCCCGTAACCGAGCTTGCAGGCCTCAAGGTTCTCGAATGTAAAGACTATATGAACGGCATCGACGGTCTTCCCCCGTCCAATGTTCTTTACTACACCCTCGACGACGGCAGCGTTCTCGTTATCAGACCTTCCGGCACCGAGCCGAAAGTTAAGCTTTACGTTATGGTAAGCGCTAACGACAAACCGAGCGCAGAAGCTAAAGCAGAAACCCTCGGAAAGGCTTTCACCGCTATTACCGATGCGGCTGTGTAAATAGCTAAACAGTGCTTCGCACAGCTAAATTGACCTTTGGTCAGCTAAATTTTGCAACAAACCGCAAAGCTAAATTACTTCACAGCTAAATTGTATAATTAAACAGCTAAAAGTGTAAAGAGCAGATACGTAATTTTCGTATCTGCTCGATCTTTTATAATTCAAAACTTATCTCTTATCTCGCTCGTGTCCCAGATATTCTCACGCAGGTTTGCAATAACAAAGCCTTTTGCGTTGAGTGTATTTTCACGGTTATATGTCATTTCGGAGAGATCGCCCTGTAAAAAAACGCCGCCCGCATTTTCCACGACTGCCTGCATGGCGCAGGTATCCCATTCGTAAGTAGGCCCGAATCTGTAGTAAACGTCGCCCTTTCCGCTTGCGATCAGGCAGCCCTTGATGCTGCTGCCGATGACCTTTATTTCGGATATGCGGTCTTTGTACGTTTCAAAGAGAGCGAGTGTTTCCCTGTCGGGATGAGAGCGAGACTGCATAACGGTAAGTCTGCCGACCGTGTCAGAAACGCTGATCCTGTTTTTTTCGCAAAAGATCTGCGAATACAAGTCTTTTGTTGACCTGAAAGAGCCTACACCCGAAAAAGCATAGTATATCAAGCCCTTGACGGGGATGTACACAACGCCTGCGACCGATCTTCCTTTATATGAAAGACCGATGTTGACGGTAAATTCGCCGTTTCGTTTTACAAATTCTCTCGTGCCGTCAATTGGATCAATGATAAAGCATAGATCGTTATTTCTGCGTGAAATATCGTCGGCGGTCTCCTCGGAAAGTCTTGCAACAGTCGGATATTTTTCTGCGAGGGCAAGATTTATATAAGAATCCGCCGCCTTGTCCGCATCTGTGACAGGGCTTTCGTCCGCTTTATATTCAACATTGAAATCTTTTTCGTAGATCTCCATTATACGTTCGCCTGCCTCGACAGCTATGGCGCACATATTACGAAGAAGGTCTTTTTTATTAAGAGGGAAATTATTCATATCGTTCGCTTCCTTGATCTGTTTGTTTTCAGTATACACGTAAAAACAAAAAAAGTCAAGAAAAAGAATTGACGTGATACCCCGAAAAGAGTATCACGTCGCTTTGTTTCAGATAAATATGCCGTTTAGTTTGTATCGGTGTGAAAGCTTTCTCTGAAAAGAAGAGAGAAGGACCACACGCCCGAAAGTCCGACAAGCGTGTAGATAATTCTGCTGATCACCGATGTGTCGCCGCCGAAAAGCCATGCGACAGCGTTGAAACCGAAAATTCCGACACCGCCCCAAACAAGCGCGCCGATAACGGCGAGAACGAGCGCGAGTCTGTCTATGAGTTTCATGGATGTTCATCTCCTTGAAAATGTTTTTTCGTCCGAGATGAGTATTTCCCTACAAAATACAAATATACGTCTTTTCGGATTTTTGTTAAAATTTTACAAAAACGGCTTTTCTTTCCTCAGCTCATCAATAATTACGGAGATAGGATCGTTGTTGCAGTCCACCGTTACGATGTCCGCGGCGGCAAGAACGTCGGGCGAAGAATCGCTTACGCAAACGCCGAGGTCCGCCATGAGAAGCATCTCGATATCGTTATCGTAATTGCCTGCGGTGACGGCAAGACGTGAACCTGTCAGCTTTTTTGTTTTCATTACGCCGTTTCCCTTGCCTGCATTTGCCGAGAACATCTCAAGCCCCTCGGACCAGCCTCTGCAGAATTTGTAATCGGGGAAGGCTTTGGGGATACTGTCCTTGAGTTTTGCGGTTTTTTCGTAATTCTGTATAAACATTATATCAAACATTCGCTCGTTTATTCTGCCGAGAAAGCTGTCCGCATCTTCGCCTTGTTGCTGTACGAAATGTCCCTCTTCGCCGTGTATCTGAACATGTCCGACATCGGAAAAAGTTTCCATTATTTTTTTGATATCGTATTTTGCGCTGTCGTCAAGCGGATGTTTTTCAATAAATTCTCGTTTCATCGGGTCGAAGATCATCGAGCCGTTGAGCGCGATTATGTAGGTGTTACAGACAAAAATATCCGAAAATTTTTCGGGATGATACGGCGGTCTGCCTGTCGCAACGGTGAAAAGTCCGCCGTTTTGCTGAAAATAACGGATAGCTTCGGCGTTTTTTTTGCTGATAACGCCTTTCGTGTCCGTCATCGTGCCGTCCATATCCGAACAAAAAATTATTCCGTCGTAAATTGCCATTTTCTATTTCTCCGTGTTTTCAAGTATATACCGTGCCACGCTGTCGTCCGTGTTTCTGCCTATGATCTTATCTGCCGCCGCCTTGACTTTCTCGTGTGCGTTTTCTACCGCTATTTTAACATCGCACGCCTCGAACATCGGCAGGTCGTTAAGATTGTCACCGAAACCCACGATCACGTCAAAACCGTACTTTTCTCTCAGAAATTCAACGCCGTGCTTTTTCGATGCGGTGTCTGCGAAAATCTCAAGATACCAGCCGTCCGTCTCGTAAATGTCTTTATAATATGTATAGTTTATCCCCGAAATATTTCTGATCTTTTCAACAGCATCAAAGACCGTTTTTTCATCGTCCATGACCGCAAAATACGTTATCTCTTCGTCGATCTCGTCGGTCGAAACGATATTCGTGAATTTTTTATTGTATTTCTTTATGCGTTCGTCTATAAATTCCCGCATCATCGTGTTTTTTATACCGGTATAGTACGTTTTCAGCCCGTCGGAATTCGTGTAGATGAACGGACTTGCGCCTGCCTCTGCGATTTTTTCGTTGACGCTCTTTGCGGTCGCTCTTTCGATGATCCGTGTACAGATATATTGCTTTTCACGAACGTCATAAACGGAAACTCCGTTCTGCGTTATCGACGGAACGGTCGGACGCGCGTTTTTCATTATTCCGTCAATAGTTGCCGACGTTCTCGCCGTTGCAACTGCGAAATGACAGCCGTTTTTATAGGCTTTGTTCAACATCTCTGCCGAACGCTCCGAAAGCTCCGCATTTTTGTCGAGCAGTGTACCGTCAAGATCGGAAATGAATAGGGTTTTGGGCATAAAGACTCCTTGAAGTGTTAAGTGGTTCAAGAACGCAAAGCGTTCTCGGTGGTAAGTGGTAAGTTAATTTTATTTGTTTAACACTTATCACTTACAACTTATCACTTTTATTATACCACATTTCTCCGCTTTTCGTCAAGATTTTCCATGGAAAGATTTTAGGGGTTACAAAAGGGCGGTCGGTATGTTAAAATATAAGCACGGAATAAACCGTTTAACAATCTGAAAGGAAACTTTTATATGAAAAAACTTTATTCGGCGGCGCTATGCTCTGCGCTTGTGCTGACTCTTTCTTTGCCGCTTACAGCCGCCACCGTGGGCAAGGTCTCAACAAACAGCACAGGGCTTAACGTCCGAAGCGGTGCAGGGACAGGCTATTCGATCGTTTCGTCCGCTCCGAAAAATACGTATCTTACTATTGAGAGCGAAAAGGACGGCTGGCTGAAAGTCCGCTACGGCGAGAATAATTACGGCTGGGTGTCGGACGATTACATAACCGATGTTCCGTCCAAAACACGATATGTCACCACTTCTTACGGCAAGCTCAACGTCCGAAGCGGCGCATCGAAGAACTATTCTGTTTTGACAAGACTGCCGAAAGGCACGGAAGTCCTCGTCATTTCCGAAAGCGGCGGCTGGTCGAAGATCGTTTATAACGGCAACAAGGTCGGCTGGGTCAGTTCTGAGTTTTTAACATCGAAAGCATCTTCTTCGACATCTTCCGAAGCCGTCTATCTCTCGATTCCGCGATATTCGCAGACCGACAGCCGTTGGAGATACGAGCGTCTCGGTAATTCGTCCAGAACGATAGGCAGTTCGGGCTGTACGACAACCTGCATTGCGATGGCGGAAACGTATCTTCGAGGGTACACTGTTTACCCCAATGCGATGGAAAACGAGCTGTCATATTCAAAAAGCGGCGATCTTTACTGGCCGAACGGCTACAATGCGATATTCTCGAAGGATTTTTCGGCGATACTTTCCGAGCTACGTGCGGGACGTCCCGTTCTTGTCGGCTCGAAAACATATTCGGGCGGTCAGCATTGGGTGCTTGTAACGGGCTATAACGGCGGCGGACTGAAAGCGTCTTCGTTTATCATCAACGACCCCGGAACATCCGCAAGAACAAACCTTTCGCAGTTCTTCTCCGCTTTCCCGGTGTTTTATAAGCTGGTAACAGTTCGTAGCTAAATTGTATAAATACAGCTAAAAGGAAACAGAGCAGATACGGAAAAACCATATCTGCTCTGTTCATATAGCTTAATATTTTATTTTTCAAAACAAAAACTGTCCAATGCCATTCCTTTGCCCTTGAAGAATACCCAAAGAGCGTGAATGCCCTTGGTCTCTTTCGTTATCTTCATGGTATATTCATTGAAGCCTTCTCCGCCGTCGATCTCAACAGAGCCGATAACGTCGTCGGAACCGTCAACACGAAGCTCGATAACGCCTTTGCCTCTTACGTTGAACTTGCAGGAAGAAACGCCGTCGCCGAAATCGATATATTTATATTCAGCCCATGCGTCTTTGAAATTACCGCCG
>SVMP01000100.1 GCA_015067385.1 Oscillospiraceae bacterium
CCGCAGTATTCTTTTTTATTGCGCGAACAGCAAGGTCGGTCTTTGTTTTGTCATCGAAAATAGAGCCGTCAAGAGTTAAAAAGCCTGCCGCTTTTTTATCCAGAAGCTTTTTATAAAGGTCGTGATGGATATTGTTAACAAAAACGATCTTTCCCTCGCAGCCTTCAAGTTCGAGATCGCTGCCTGTTCCCGCATACATGAACGGAGCCTCTATACCTTCGTCGGGAGTTGAGCCTGTTCTGCCGTATCCTGTAACATTTATATAATAATTTTTTTTGCCGGACAAAACGCAAAGAGAAGCCTCGTCAATATCGAAATAATCGACCTCAAACGGTTCATAGGATGCCGTTCCGCCCAAAGATTCAACTGTTTCAATAATAATATCTGCTGCTTTCTTTTCGTTTTCCGTACCGCCCATGCGGTTGAAATATATTTTTTTAATAAAATCGATCTGTTTAAAATTGCTCATAAAAATATCCTTTCTTTTGAATGTGCAGTCAATTTTTATTTGTTGTTTGCAGTTTTCCGTCTTTTATTTCCATAATAATATATCCGTCGCTGTAGCCCACAGAGCCGGGATTTACACATAAAACGCCGTTTATGTCTTCTTGCGCACGTAAATGAGTATGTCCGTACAATGCAACTGTACAGCCGTTCCTTCTTGCGGCTGCGGATAATAGTGTAAGACCTGATTTAACGCCGTATTTATGTCCGTGTGTAATAAAAAATTTAATTCCGCCGTACGTTACGATAGCTTCTGTTTGAACATCGCAGTGCCAGTCGTTGTTTCCGCATACCTCGCATATTGCAAGGGTCGGAAAATATCGGGAAAGGACATTGCAGTCCGAATGAATGTCGCCCAGAAAAATAACGCAGTCCGGCTTGTTTTCGTTTATGGCATCTATCATTGTTGCCGTGAATCCGTGTGAATCGGAAAAAACCAATATTTTCATAAGAGCATTATACTCCTTATTGTCAAAAAAGTCAAGTCCCGAATATAATGATTAATGAGTAAGGAGTTGATACATTTTTGAATAACATCTTTGATTCTATCGATGAAAAAAAACTTGCGCAAGCAATCTCAATCGTTAAAGAAATAATCGGTCCGACAGAGGCGGCAAGGCTTGAAAAAAGCTTTTCGGAACAAAAAGGTAAACAGCTTGCATCCGGGTTAAGTCAGAATGATATTGCAACCGTAAAAACATTCATAGACAACCCCGAACTTCTACGTAAAGTTTTGTCTACCCCACAGGGCAAACAGATTATCCGAAAATTTGCAAAATGAATAACAGAAAGGTGTTTGCATTATGGATGATATGTTGTCAAAGATAACCGAACTGTTGTCCGATCCGTCTCAAGCCGAAAAAATAAGACAAATAGCGGATTCTCTTGTAGGTAATGATGTCGTAACTTCCGACGGAGGATCATCACCTTTGCCCGATACTCCTGCCGAGGAAAGCAGGGAAGTATCAACATCTGTCGGAACCGACGGCTTAATGTCGTCTTTTTTAGGCGGCGGTTCTTCGAGTAACGGAATGTCAAGAAATATTGCTTTACTTCAAGCAATAACGCCGTATCTTCGTCCGTCAAGAGCAGCGAAAATATCTTCCGCAATTAAGGCTATACAAGTCATAGATCTATTATCGAAAGCGAGATAGTGCAGGATGTATTCTTCGGGCGTTAGTAAGATGTCCAAATCGCATTATTATCCTAAAGACTGTAAAAAATCCGCGTGTGATTTTCAGAATACTCAATCAAAATATGAGCCTGTCATACAAAATGAGCAGTATATATGCGCCGAAAAACGTTCCGACGGTATATCGGATAAGATACTTTCGGCTGTGAAAGAACTTTCATTTGATGATATTTTGATAATTGCAGTCTTTATTCTTCTTTTTAATGAAAACAAGCAGGATGATTTCCTTATTTTACTTATTCTTGCTGTTTTGTTTTTCTCCTGAAACAGATCTTACGCAAAAAGACAGAACGTTCTTTGAAATAATAAGTCCGTTCTGTCTTTTTCTTTAACGTAAATAAATAACGATCACCGAAATATCATCCTTATCCGTAAGCCCCGCTCTTTTAGCCTCTTCGTTTATAAAACCTGCAAGGCATATCGGATCGAGTTTTTCTGTTTCAACATCAGAAAGGATCTCTTTTATCCAATTTCCGTTATGTGATATAAGTCCGTCTGAGATCATTATTACAACGTCTCCCTTCAACAACATGCATTTGCTTCTCCCCGGAGTTATATCGTCAAGTATTCCTATGGGCAATGTGGACGAGCCTATTTCATAGACTGTTCCTTTTCTTATGATATATGATGGGGCGGCACCTGCTTTGATAAATTCGCATATTCCGTTCTGCTCGCAAAGTATGGCAATGTCAAGTCCCATTACCGATTCATCGGTATTTTTTAACAGCGTTTCATTGATTATTTTCAGAGCATCGTTTTTATCTAAGCCTTGTGACAGCAGCTTTTTTAATAAGGCGGCTATTCTGAAACTTTGCTGACCTGCATTCGCTCCCGTTCCCATTCCGTCTGCAATAAAATATACCTGCCTTCCGTCTTCTGCGACAAATGAAACACACGTATCACCGCATATGCTTTCGCCTTGTTTGGGTGTAGATGCGGAAGCGCTGTCGGCATGAAGCTTCGATTGGTTTATTTTATTTTCCTTTAATGTACTCTCCGATTTTACGGCTCGTAATATTTCGGGATAACGTTCACATTTTTTCTTGAAGTGTTCGGGCAAAACAGGATCGTTTCCTGTCTTTTGGGCGGTTCTGAGACTGTTGAAAACATCAACTGTTGCGGAATAATCACGTACCCAGCAAAGTATCTTCTTTTTGCATCCTTCGCATACTTGTCCGAAGGTCTCGTTTGCTTTCGACGGAATGATTGATTTTATTTTTCTTTTGATCGTTTTTTTTCGGGACCCGTCACTTATTCCCGACGACACCGATTCGGTTATTGTTTTTTTTAGAGACATAGGAACTATTGCGTAAATTATACCTGCAAAAATAACGTCGGGTAACAGTTCAAATATTCCGATATCTCCGCCGGATATTACCGTCATCAGTGAGGTTGATAGGCCGAAAGATAAAATAACAGCATATTTGCCGAGTCCTCGAAGAAGACCTGCAATAACTGTTCCTATTACTGCGGAGGCAAGAAACGGGAGAAGATAAGGATCTGTAATAAAGAATAAAAGACCTGTGAGAGAGGCTGTTGTCGCGGAAATATACAGACCGAATTTGGAACAAACACAGTATAGAAGAAAGTAGGCGCATATAACAGAAGTATGTTTGAAAAAAATGCCCATTGAGTATATTCCTGTTAAGGCGGCTGACAGGCAGATATTTATAAATACAAATCTTACGGCGGAAGTGAATCTTCTTTTGTTATTTAACGAATCCGATGCAACGGACAGCATAAAAGCCGCCACGCCGCCTGCGATCCCTCCGACAATAAATAAACAGTTTGATTCAAATGTGTTTTCCGAAATGAAGATCCCCGATATTCCGGCAGCTAAAAATGCCCACATGGTAAATAAAAAAGCTTTGAATTCATTTGCTATCGGTACAACGTTCCACAAAAACAAACGCGCCGCGCAGTTTACCGCGGCAGCTATACAGTACCTGAATACATCCTGTCCGTTTATTACATATCCTATGATAGAACCTATAGCTCCGAATATGCCGGATACGGAAGAATATGCAACACCGAAAGGTTTTATCCGTCCGAAGCCTGTATAGGAAAAAATAATTCCCAATAAGACTTGTCCGACAGATAACACGGCGGTCCGAACACTTATTCGGTGTTTTTTTAATATGTTTTCACGGTGGCTCATCTGATATTTTTACTCCGTTTTTTATTATTTTATTTGTGTATTTAATTTTACATCGTATTCTTCGAGAAAAATAGCGAAATATATGCGCTTTTATAAAAAAAATAACGACAGTATAATCTTTTTTCGGTCAAAAACTATTGACTTAATCTCTTAATTGTGATAAAATTAAAAATAATTGCGAGGTGACGATGTGAGATTTATCAGAGCTGCCCTTTATTTAATTATAATTACGCTACTTGCAGTTTGGATTTCTTTGTCCTTCTGTGAGTTTAAAATAGAAACCCGAGATGAATATGTTCGCAGCAGTCTTGCAGAGTACGGTATTTCCGTAAAAGACACTGCGTACGAAAAAAATACGCTTTCTCTTTTCATCTCTTCGGACGGAGAAAAAGTAACGCCGAATGATATCATGAATATCAGAAAACTCCTCAATGCTTTGCGTTGCATCGTTTTCGAACAAAATATTTATAATGTTTCGCTTGTTTCCCCATCGGGACGTACCATTTATTCCACAATGTTTTATAACATCTACACATCTTCCGAACATGTTGTCGCTCAATATTCCGGTGGTACATACGACGAGGTAATGAAAAAATATTTTCTTAAATACGATCTCAGGAAGAACGGATACGACTGTTCGTATATAGGTTTTTACGATACGATTGGTATGGAATATCCTGCGCTTTACATGGAGATCGGTACGGATCCCGAAAATCTTTCGGCTTCAATATCTGATTTTATTTCTTCGGTGACCGATCTCAATGAGAAAGGTTCGGGAATCTTCAGATACAGTGCCTCGTTCTATAACGGTGAAGAGATTATGGCGGTCGTTTCCAGAGACGTCGTTTTCGGAGACGTTATATATTGGAAAGCCCCTGATTATTCTTCCATAAAAACTATGTTCGGTTAATAAATATATTCGGAGAATTTAACAGTAATGAAATCTTCAAAGCCGGTTTCAAACCGTCAGATGCTTCTGGTCCTTTTAGTTGCGGTGATTTTGATCTCAGCAATCGTTGGGTTAAGTATTTTCTTTCAACATAAAAATTCAGATGACGACAGTGCGCTCAACAAAGATGTCGCACTTCGTACTCTATGGGAAAAATCCGCAATAATAGGGGAGTATGACGGCAAAAATGTTATACTTACCAACAAAGACGAAATATTCGTGATGCTCAAAAGCGGCGAATGGAAATATTTGCCCGATGGTACATCCGACTTTGATTCCGAGTTATCGTTCTTTATTGATGAAGGATATAATCTTTCCATCTGCGAAGACGGAGTGGCTGTCGTTTCTTATAACGGCGAATACAGATATTACAAAACACCTTCCGGTATCGTTGATGATATTATAACATATATTAAAGACACCACTCTCATTTCAACCGAAGACGCCTCAGCGTTCCTCTCTGTTTCCGGTAATGTTTTTGTTACCGTCGAAGGTGCGTCGAAAACCGTTCCGTCCGGCGAACAGATAGCAAATGCACTCAATATGAGAACATGGACTGAGTTTTTCGGTGTAAAACCCGATTTTGAGCCTGCGTTTACGGTGGATAACGGAAACGGTCTGAAAGTAAGCGTTTATAAATCTATCAATATAGGTGTTATTGAATATAACGGGATGCAAACCGTATATTCTGTAGATGAACTTACGGTTGCAAGTTCCGAACTTGTTGCAAAATCATATTTTAACGATGCAACAGTTTCTTTTTCGGAAAAACTTAATGGAACCGAAAACTTTGTTGTTGTCAAAAAAGGTGAAGAATTTAATCTTTCCCCCGATACCTCCATCGATACTCTTCTTTCCGTTTCTCAATGGGAAAGACGTTTTAAGGAACCTGCAGGACTTCCCTCCAAAGCGGATATTGTTATTTCGGACGGAGCTTCGTTTACCGTAAATTTGTATTCACTTTTATCTGTTGCTGAATTTGATAATGTTTTTTACTCTGTTCCGTCCACGGTTTTTTCTTCGGTTGAAGAATATCTGAAAACAGATGATGAAAAAACAGAAAATGTATCAAATGTTAAAAATACTGTGTTAAACGGTATTTCAGAAAAGAAACAGATCCCGGTTATTTATAAGGGAAGTAAATATATCGTGTCTGTTAAATCAGAGTTGTCCTCTGTTCTCAGCATCTCTTTATGGACAGACAGTCCCGTAAGTGAGCTTTCCGGAACTCCAGACATCATCTTTAACATTAATCAGATCCCCGAGCTTACTCTTAATTTCTATTCTGCAAAAAATCTTGTTTCTGTAATAAGCGGATCTGAAAAACAGATCTATAAAATACCTTCATCTGTTATTGATTCTCTTACAAAATACATTCAGGAAAATCTCTATACCGAGGCGTGGACCATTTCCGCGATTGAACTCGGCGCTTTGCAGAAAACTGCGGAAACTGCGGATATTACCGTAACAGACGGATCTTCTTACAGGGAAAAGTACAGTGAAGATGCTTCCGATGCCGTTTCTGTATTGGCGGCTCTTGACCTTCTTCCTCTTGAATCAAGACCCGAAATTTTATCTGTTGAAAAAACAGAGATACTTTTCAAAGGTGCTGAACGCTTCATTATGTCTATGTATCCCGCAGAGGACGGTTCCGTTCTTGTTAATGTTACGGGTACGTTCTACTCAAGAGGCAAATATATTGACCGTTGGTTCTCCTGTGAAGCAATTTATACGGAAGTTGTCAATGCTCTCAGAGATGTTAATGCCCGTGCATCCGATATGGTTGCCGCTCTCTTCTGTGAGGCTATCAGAAGCGGTGATATAGAAACTATCAACCGACTTATCGGAACGTCTGAGTTTGATTACAGCGGTATAAAAACTCTCATGCTTAACGATCTTTCTGTAGAAAATACCGATAAACACGGTGTTTATATTGTTTCAATGAATGTCGAAGATCCCGTCGATTCTCCTTTTATAAAGGGCATTCGTGATTATACTTTGGTCATAGGCCCCTCAGGTGGCATCCTCTCCGTCGTTTCTTTTATTGATTCCGAGGAGTATGAAGTTCTTAACTCAAATGACGCTGCCGTAAAGGCAATCGATTCATTTACATCATGGAACGATGTTGCAGGTCTTGCATTTAACTCTGTAAACGATATTGAAAACAAGTCTTCCGTTATTTCATATCTTATGCTCCTTTGTAAAAAAGACGGATTGGGTAAGGAAGCTGACGATAATTCGTCTCTTATTCAGTTTACACAGGAAGAGATCAACGCCTGTGCAAAGAAATATTTCGGAATCGAATCTTATGAAGCAACCGATGTTTCATGTTATAATTCCGAAACGGGCCTCTATTCTTATGAAGGAACAAGTGCTCCTGCAAGATACAAGAGAGCTGTCGCAGTTTCACATGCTGAAAACGGAACGGCAACTGTTACATTTAACTGGTATTCAGATCCCCTTCGTCTCTGCGTTACCGATACGGTTATATATACTCTAAATAAAAACGAGGACGGTTCTTACGCTATTATTTCCGCATTGACCGATTCCGAGGCTGTACCGGATGATACGGAAGATCCTTCAAACGATGTATCGAACGACACGGAAGAAGAACCGACCGAAGAACCGACAGATGAACCTGTTGATGAAAATGCTCCAACAGAGGAAGAAACCGATAAATTTATTCCTCCGTCGGCTCTTTCCCCAACAGAGACTATGTTTAAATATTTCGAATATCTTAATGAAAAAGATGTCGAAAAGGCAAACAGTCTTCTCTATGAAGCATATGCAAGAAGCGAATCAGAGTATGATTTTGACAGTCTTACAAAGATCTCCGTTCTTTCTTGCGCAGAAATTCCCACAGATTTCGATTGGTACGAACCATGGTATAAAGATCCTTTTGCTTATGTTTGCGTTGTCGCTGAAGTCAACGTGGATTGTCTGGACAAAGAATATCTTCTTTACTCCAACGGTTTGAATTCCATTGAAATATATATGATCAAAACCTCTGAAAACGCAGATTGGCGTATAATCTCAGAAAAACACGGCGGCGAGGGTTTGCTCGGTCAAAGAAGTTAAAAACAGCTATTTAAAATTTATTTAATAAGGAGAAATCAG
>SVMP01000101.1 GCA_015067385.1 Oscillospiraceae bacterium
TTCCGTAATGCCCTGTACCGCTAAGAAATTCGAACGTACCCGTGAACAGAACAATGTTGACGGTCTCGACGATATCGATATTTCCATCACCACCCGCGAACTCGCTCGTATGATCAAGATCGCAGGTCTTAACTTCACCGCTCTTCCCGACGAAGAATTCGATCCTATCTTCGGCGGCGCTACCGGTGCAGCTCACATCTTCGGTGCTACCGGCGGCGTTATGGAAGCTGCTCTCAGAACCGTTGTTGAGATCCTCGAAAACAAACCCTCCGAATCCGTTGACTATAAAGAAGTCCGCGGTATCGAAGGCATCAAAGAAGCTACCTACACCGTTGCAGGTACCGAAGTTAAAGTTGCTGTTGTCAGCGGTACAGCTAACGCAGGCAAACTCCTCTCCGAGATCAAAGAAGGTAAGAGAAATTACCACTTTATCGAAGTCATGGCTTGTCCCGGCGGTTGCGTAAACGGCGGCGGTCAGCCTCTCCACGATGCTTACACCAGAGCTCACGTTGACCTCAAGACCCTCAGAGCTAAAGCTCTCTATTCCGAGGACGAGGCTTCAACCTACCGTAAGTCTCACGAGAACCCCATCGTTAAGAAGATCTACGATGAATATCTCGGCGAACCCGGCAGCCATAAGGCTCATCACCTCCTCCACACAACTTACGTTGCAAGAGGCAAATAATTTTTGAATAGCAAGAATATCCATCCTTAATGGGTGGATATTCTTTGCCTTTTATTAACTATAAATTTTTTGTGAAAGATATTGACATAAAAAAAGATTTATCGTATAATAATAACAGAAGAGCTTCTTGCTCTAAAATCAGGTGTTTCCCTACCAATAAATGGGAAGCTGTAAAATCAGGTGTCTCCCTACCAATAAATGGGAAGCTGTAAAATCAGGTGTTTCCCTACCAATAAGCGGGAAACTGTAAAGTCAAGGCGGGAGTTTATACTCTCGCCTTTTTTGGAGTTGAGGTAATTATGTCGGAATTGAAAATATACAGTATCTCTGATAGGTATATAGAATATCTTTGAAAAGATGCTCGCCTTTCTATTGTTTTTGACAATAAAGAAGATGTTCGTTCTCATACAAGAAAATATCTCGGTGTAGCATTTGTCAAAAACGACTATCATTATTTTATTCCGTTTTCTTCTCCGAAAGACAGTGACTATCAGATTTCTCCTGACGGTATCAGAACGATCAGAAAAGTATCATTCCAATAATTCGTATGGTAACTACCGATACAGTTTCAGGTATTCCGGAACTGAAAGGTACTTTGAAGATCAGTAATATGATACCTGTCCCTGAATGTGAGTTGACACCGTATCTTTTTTCTGATGAGTGTGATTTGAATTATAAAATAGTTGTTCAAAAAGAATATGATTTTATCCGTGCGAACGAAAGAATTATAATGAAAAATGCAAAAATACTGTATAATCAGAAAACAAGATCCGATGTTTTATATTCTGAAAAAACGGCTCCTCACTACTTGAACAGTACTGTTGATTTTCTGTATGCTGAACAGAAGTGTCAGCAATATATCGACCTGCAACAATAAAAAGAAAAAACCGAGAGTTTGTGCGGGGTTCGTAAAACAGTTAAAGCCAAGCTGCATGTTGCAGCTTGGCTTTTTTCGTTGCTTGTACTACATGGCAGAATGTTATGTATGGAAGTGCGCTCTTACTGTTCGACAAATAAGGATTGTGGTTATCGGCTTTGGTAAGCAAGTCGGTAAAAATAACCAAGTAGCAAGTTTGTCATTCTGAGCGGAGCGAAGTTGAAGAATCTATGCGCTTGCAGCTTCATTTGCCGTTATTCTGATGCCAGGATCCTTCGACTCACTTCGTTCGCTCAGGATGACACCGTTTTTGACCGTTATTCTTATTAAACCCGATAACCTAAATTAGAATTTATTTAACTGATTCAATGTAATAATCCAATAGTTTGTATATCCAATCTTGGAGCACTGAAAATTTAAAGCCTAACGCCGTTGCTTTCTCTGTATTTATGCTATATTCAGGTTCTCCATTGTAGGGGGCGTTATCTCCATTCTTATCAATAATTGCTCTTGTTCCGGTTTTCTTTTCAACATAGTCAAGTATTTCTTTTATCGAGATAGTGCCTTCTGCGCTTCCGTTAATAGCGCCTGTGGTATCTTTATCAACTAAAAATGCCATAAACTTTCCAGCCTCATCGGAACGTATAAAGCCCATCTGATAATCTAAATTATCGATGTTCATAGGAATAGACTTCATAACGTGTGCGACATAAAAGAACAATCTTCTTGTGTAATCATCTTTTCCTATTGCGAATGGATACCTTACAGCAATCCAGTTTCTATCAGAGTATTTTTGCCATAAAGCGTATTCTGCTTGCCGCTTTAATTGTTCATATGGAAATGCGAATCTGTCACACCATGCAAAATCTGTTGAAAATCCGTCGAAGTCAGATTCGATTGTGTTGATATGCTTAGGGTTATAAACCGATGTGCTCGACATATGGATGTATTTATCACAATCCACAACATCCAAAACATACTTTATATCATTTGAGCAATAAGCAATTTTGTCGATTATAACATCATAGTGTGTTCCACTTAACGCTTTTCTTACACTCTCTTCATTTGTCCTTTCAAAAATTATGCGCTTTACCCTATCACCATATTTATCAGAAGCATTTCCTCTTGTTGCTATGGTAACATCATGTCCGTTGGCCAATAGCTCGTTTACCATATGTATTCCAAAAAATCGTGTTCCACCGATTACTAAAATTTTCACCCTAACACCTCATAAAATTCAAGTTTGTTTAAACTGTATTTAAACTATCATAATTTGTTCAAGTATACAAGAACATGCACAGCGGTATATTCTGCTTTGCATGTAACTGTCTTATGAATACCGCCCTTTTTATCTCGGTTTTTATGTTTTTCTAACATCATTCTCCGCGTTTAACACTGTCTCGCCACGATGTCCCCGGTTTTCTCGGAGTTGTCGTGCTTTCCTGTTCGAGAAGCTCTGACGAATCGGTTTCTATTTCGGTCGATTCACGGATAAATGTTGCATATTTATCTCCGCTGCATGCTCCGAAAAACATGACGGCGAACAGGATAGGTGTATCAATAATGAGAGAAATGCAGATTGTAAGGACTTCCGGTATACTTGTATTGTCGTAGATCAAATCCTGCGGAAAAATAAAGTAGTAATTAAGTATTGTGGGGATAAAGTTTACAATTGGTATCTGTAATAACAATAAAGCTAACGATAGGTTTAATAATGTGCCTGTTAATACACAGATCAGGTATTTCTTTTTATCGAATTGCTTTGCCAAGCCTAATGTGTAGCCTTGAGCTTCGGACACTTTCCAAAGAAATACCATTGCGGCTAAAAAAAATATACCGTAATCTATCATAAATAAAACAATACCACCCACGAACGGTATGGGCATCACTAATGTTATCCCTGCGTACATGGCTGCAAAAGAAAGAATACCGACCATCCAAATGTTGACGATAGTTTTTCTGATGATCTTAAAATAACTCATTATGTCCCTTCTTTCTTTTAAGAGGTTGGGCTAAAAAAGTTAATTAAACGTTGCAAAATAGTTTATTGCCTGAATTGTTACGATTATCATTGAAATGGGTTGCATACCTGCGGCTAATGCGCCCGAAATAAGGCCTGCTTTTCTGTATATCATATATTCGGGGTTTGCCTCTTTGCTCTTATGCCAAAGATTTAATGCAACCAACCCGAAAATGAGGATTATTATTGCGTAAACGTAGCCCGAAACGATTCGGTAGATGTTGAAAGCATAAAAGAAGCCCTCAAACTGCATCATAAATTTGCCGCGGACTATCGGTTTGACAAAGTTCCAGATCATTCCGACGAGCGCCGCAAAAAGAGAAAGACACCCGTAAATGCAGGACATACGTGCCGCACCGTCGTATATGTTAACGAATTGTTCACGTTTTTTTCTTTCGTATTCCTCGATTTCCAGAACGCTTGCGTCCGGACCCGGTTTTTCAAGTTCGTTTTTCTTTTTCATTGTTTATATTAACCTTTCTGCTTTTATTCGTCTCTGTTAACGCTGTCTCTCCATGTGCCTGTTTTGCGAGGTTCAACCTGCGGAGTGTAGGGGAGGTCTTTTATCTTTTTCTGCTTTTCTTCTTCTGCTACCGATTGCTCTGTTTTGTACACAGCTTCTGCATTTTCGTATAGCGCACGCCTTCTGCCCAGCCAATAAAACAAAATTATCAGACCGCACATTATACTGAAGTAAACTATCGAAGAAATCGTGTACGGTAACGCAAGTTTTGCAAATATATGCCCTACGGGACATGCATTGAATCTTGGTTTGAACATTTTTATTATCGGATCGGCTATAACGTAGATAATTGCGGATGCAACGGCTATGATAGAGTACGTTTTTAATGAATATCTTCCGTAAAAGCTGTCACGATATCCGTCACGTATCGACTGTGTTACCGGAAAAATAAAAGTTAACGGAAATTGTATATACATTTCTATCAAAAAGCGTGTTCTCTGACTTATGTTCACAAAATCAAAGTACTCTATGGCATTCAGTGCGAAATCAAATATTGTGCCGAAAAGCAAAATAAAGATCATCGGACATACGTAAAAATAAGCCAAAAATATCTTTGCTATTCTTATAAGCATATCTGAAAATGAAAGTTTGCCCATAACGGATCTCCTTGAATAGTAATTTACAGTTTAACAGATTGTATTCGATCTGTCAATACCTGTTTTAGCGTCTGTAAAAAACAGACAGGACGAATTATATTCTTTTTTGGGTCTAATTCAATGCTCTCACCTTCTTTTTAACATTTTTATGTAAAATAAAAATGTATTCACAAAGTTTATCTGTGAATACATTATAGCATATTTTTAAACATTTGTTGTCACTTTGAAAGTGACATTTTTTATTTTGTGCCGAGCCATGATATCCCGATATCGTAGAGCCTGATGTTTATATCGGAAATATCGTAGTTTTTGTTTGAAATAGCTTCAACTATAATTTTATCGAAATCAAAATTTCTCGAAAGAATATATCCTGCGGATGAGAGAAGATCGTTTGTTTCGTCTATTGTTAAACAAAGAGCGATGGCAAAAGCGCAGATATTCTGCTTTGACGGCAGATAATTTTGAGAGCATTTTATTTTTGACATTATCTGACGCGGCAAATGGGCTTTTTTATAGACTTCCGCATCCGAAAGACCGCTTTTGTCGATATAATAAAGCAAGAGATCTCTGAATGTTTTTGTCGGCTCAATAATATCCGTTTCCTTCGAGATAAGTATCGTTCCGCCGCTTTCGTTCAGTTCAAGAGCCTGTCTGACCTTTGTTCTTTCGGCAGGATTTTTTTCGCTGTCGCCCAAAACAAGAATATCGGTCGTTTTTTCAACGGTCGGGTCAATAACCCCGCCTTTGTCGATAATGTATTTTTCAACATCAGACTTGTTTCCGAATGCAAAATTACCGCTTAAACAGATATGCTTACCTTTTAATGAGCTAAACTCTTTTTTCAGCGAATCAAGCGGATCCAACAGCTCGTTTATCTCTTTTTTAAGAAAAAGAGCTTCATCTTTTGTTAAAACACCGTCTTCAAGAACATCTTCCACAATTTCGAATATTCTGTCAAACGGATAATGTCCCGAAAGATAATTGTGTTCATACAGCCATTTCTGCAGACCGAGGCATTCATCTTCGGATATGATATCGTCAACGATCATGCCTTTCAACAGACCGTTTAATATTTGCGTCGTCAGAGTTACCGTTGATGATGAAATAATATCAAAATGCTTTCGGATGTTTGCCTTAAGGAGCATAACTTCTTTTTGAGAAATCATACCGTCTTCCAATATTTTATCCACAACGGCGATTATGTCGGTTATTTCAATGTTTGAATCATATTCGGAAAACGTCTCTCTCCAATTTTTTATGTATTCAAATTCCTGTTCGTTTATCCGTGAGTCGAGCGCAAAGCCGCTGATCGTTCCGTAAAAAGAATGAATATCTTTTTTCTGCGCCGAATGTGTCATATATAACATCATATCGGTCATGCTGTTCGGTATATAACGCTGAACTTCGTTTTCTATTTTTATTCCGGAGTCTTGTATCAATCGGTCGAGAAGTTCCGAGCAGGCGCATGCATCATAAAAAGCGTTGTGCTGCTTTGTTAAAGGTATACTGTAAAAATTGCATAACGTACTAAGCCCGTAATCTGAAATGGCAAACGACGGGATCACCTTTTTTGCAAGTTCATACGTGCAGATACAGTATATCTCAGGCGGCTCGATATTGTACCGTTCGAGATTTTTTGTTATCGCATCAAGCGCAGAAGAATGTATGTTGTGACCTATAACGATCGAATGGGTGAAGTATTTCTCAATGTCTCGCCATATTTCTTTAAAGCTTGGAGAATCCTTTACCATGTCGGGTGTGATCCCGTGAATTCGTACACAGTTTTCGTTAAAGTCATCTTCAGGGTCTATCAATAGGTCTATTTTAACGGTCTGCGGATCGTTTTCATCGATCTTTCTGCTTAAAATGCCTATCTGTGCTATCGATTTGTTTTGAATGTTTGCATATTCAACGTCAAGAAATGTGAGCTTCATTGTTTTTTCCTTAATGGAATTTAGCCGTGAAACCCTTCCGATCAAGAAGGGCTTCACTCTTTTCGGTCAATTTATGCCAATGCCTGTTCGATATCCGCAATGATGTCTTCAACATCTTCTATGCCGACGGAAAGACGGATAAGATCTGCGTCAACGCCTGCTTCCTTGAGCTGCTCCTCGGTCATCTGACGGTGTGTGTGGCTTGCCGGATGGAGAAGACACGATTTTGCATCCGCAACATGCGTAACGATAGATATAAATTTAAGCTTATCCATAAATTCAATAGCTTTTGCTCTGCCTCCCTTGATAGCGAAGGAAAGAACGCCGCAGGTGCCGTTCGGCATGTACTTCTGCTGGAGATCGTGGTATTGGTCGTCTTCGAGGGTTGCGTAATGGACCCAGAGAACCTTTTCGTTTTCCTTGAGGTATTTTGCAACCGCATAAGCGTTCTCGCAATGTCTCTGAACACGTACATGAAGAGATTCCAGCCCCATGTTAAGATAGAATGCGTTCTGCGGTGACTGAATAGCGCCGAGGTCACGCATAAGCTGTGATGTAGCCTTCGTTATGTATGCGCCTTTGCCGAAACGTTCGGTGTATGTTATACCGTGATACGATTCGTCGGGGGTGGTAAGTCCGGGGAATTTATCAGCATAAGCGTTCCAGTCGAAATTACCGCTGTCAACAATGCAGCCGCCGACTCCTACCGCATGACCGTCCATGTATTTTGTCGTTGAGTGTGTAACGATATCCGCACCCCATTCGATCGGTCTGCAGTTGATGGGGGTAGCAAAAGTGTTGTCAACAATAAGCGGTACTCCGTGAGAATGTGCAAGACGCGCGAATTTTTCAATGTCGAGAATGTTTACGGTGGGATTCGTTATCGTTTCGCCGAAAACAGCCTTGGTGTTGGGCTTGAAATATTTTGCAAGCTCCTCTTCGGGAAGATCCTGGTCAACAAAAGTGCATTCAATGCCCATTTTCTTCATCGTCGTGCCGAAAAGATTATATGTACCGCCGTATATGCTGGATGATGCGATGATGTGGCCGCCCGCTTCGCAGATGTTGAACATCGCAAAGAAATTTGCGGATTGACCTGAGGATGTTAACATAGCCGCGTAACCGCCTTCGAGCGCACAGATCTTTGCGGCAACGGAATCGTTTGTCGGGTTCTGAAGACGAGAATAGAAATATCCCTCTGCTTCAAGGTCGAAAAGTTTGCCCATTTCTTCGCTTGTGTCATATTTAAAGGTTGTACTCTGATATATGGGGAGCTGTCTC
>SVMP01000102.1 GCA_015067385.1 Oscillospiraceae bacterium
AAGGCTGTTCGTGAAATGAACGAAGTTGCTGAAAAATCAGGCAAAGTTTTCGGTTTAATGTTCAATCAGAGAACAAACCCCGCATATCAGAAACTAAAAGAAATGATGGATACAGGTGTACTCGGTGAAATGACAAGAGCTACCTGGATCATTACCGACTGGTACAGAACTCAGGCATACTACAACTCCGGCGGATGGCGTGCTACATGGGCAGGCGAAGGCGGCGGCGTTCTTCTCAATCAGTGCCCCCACCAGATCGACCTCATGCAGTGGATCTGCGGCGTTCCGAAGAGAGTATTTGCACAGGCTGACTTCGGTATGTATCATGATATTGAAGTTGAAGACAACGTAACTGCTGTTTACGAATACGAAAACGGCGCAAAAGGTCTTTTCGTTACGACCACCGGCGAATACCCCGGTACAAACAGATTTGAAGTTTCCGGTGACCTTGGTAAAGTTGTTATCGAGCACGGTAAATTTACATATTACAAAAACAACGGCTCTGTTAAAGCAAATACAATGGGCGGAGACAACGGTTTCGGCGGTCTCAGCTGCGAAAAAGAGGAGATCGTTTTTGATAACGGCGGCGAACAGCATGTCGGCATCCTCAACAACTTTGTTGACTGCATCCTCAACGGCACTCCCCTTCTCGCTCCCGGTGTTGAAGGTATCAGAGGTCTTACAGTTTCCAACGCTATGCATCTTTCCGCATGGACAGGCGGCTGGGTAGACGTTCCGTTCGACGAAGATAAATTCTACGATATTCTCAAAGAAAAAATCGAAACTTCGAGATACGTAAAACCCGAAGCTGCTTCGAAAGCTGCTGTTGATATTTCCAACACATACGGAAACAAATAAGCAAAAAAAGAGGTGTCTGTAATGGAAAACGTCCGTTTAGGCATAATCGGCCTCGGCAACATGGGTTACAGCCATGTAAAAAACTATGTTACGGGGAAACTTAAAAATGTAAAACTGACCGCTATCTGCGATATCGATCCGAAGAGACTCGATATAGTAAGCAAAGAAGTCGGTCCTGAAGTTAAAACATTCGATCGATCAGAAGACCTTATCCGTTCGGGAGAAGTTGATGCGATAGTTATTGCAACTCCGCACTATTTCCATCCCCCGATCACTATCGACGGTTTCAAAAACGGACTTCACGTTTTAACCGAAAAGCCTGCAGGTGTTTATACGAAAGCTGTTCGTGAAATGAATGAAGCGGCAGAAGCTTCGGGCAAGGTTTTCGGTATAATGTATAATCAGAGAACGAATCCTGCGTATCAGAAGCTCAAAGCAATGGTTGAAAGCGGCGAACTCGGCGAGTTGACAAGAGTTGTCTGGATAATTACCGACTGGTACAGAACCCAGGCATACTACAATTCGGGCGGATGGCGTGCAACATGGGCAGGCGAAGGCGGCGGCGTTCTTCTCAATCAGTGCCCTCATCAGATCGATCTTATGCAGTGGATCTGCGGCGTTCCGAAACGTGTTTTTGCAAAAGCTGAATTCGGTAAATTTCATAATATTGAAGTTGAAGATTGTGTTACAGCGATGTACGAATACGAAAACGGCGCTACGGGTATGTTCATGACGACAACGGGCGAATTCCCCGGCACGAACAGACTTGAGATAGCAGGCGACCTCGGCAAAGTCGTTATCGAAGGCGGCAAGTTCATTCATTATAAGAACAGCACTTCCGTCAGAGAAAACACCATGGACACATCCTCAAGATATGTCGGTCCGACTTGCGAAGTCGAAGAGATCAAGTTTGACAATGCGGGCGAACAGCACGCAGGTATAATGAACAACTTTATCGATTCTATAATCAACGGCACCCCCCTCCTCGCTCCCGGTATCGAAGGCATAAGAGGTCTCACCGTTTCAAACGCTATGCATCTTTCGGCATGGACAGGCGACTGGGTAGAGATTCCGTTCGATGAAGATAAATATTATGATCTTTTGAAAGAAAAGATCGATAATTCAACATTTGTTAAACCCGAAGTCGCTCCCGGCTCTGTTGAAGAAATTTCGGGAACGTACTCAAATAATTAAAATGAGAAATAAAAACAGTATAAATTTTACTGAGGGGAAGATTCTTTCCCCTCTTCTCATGTTCTGCTTGCCTATTTTCGCGGCACTTTTCCTGCAAGCGATGTACGGTGCGGTAGACTTGATGGTAATCGGTCAGTTCGACGATGCAGCAGGTGTCTCGGGTGTCGGTACGGGAAGCGCAGTTATGATGCTCGTAACGACGATAATCAACGGCTTTG
Source organism: Oscillospiraceae bacterium (assembly GCA_015067385.1). Taxonomy (GTDB): domain Bacteria; phylum Bacillota; class Clostridia; order Oscillospirales; family UBA644; genus HGM12619. The sequence goes on from SVMP01000102.1 coordinate 2,271, forward strand.
CAGTCGGCACGACCGTAATGATAGGCAGAAGAATAGGCGAAAACGCACCCGAAAAAGCAGGCAAAGCAATCGGCGCTTCGATCTTTCTTTTTGCGATACTTTCCGTTGTTTTGACGGTTCTTATGCTTGTTTACGCAGAGCCGCTCGCAAGGTTGATGAAAGCGCCTGAAGAAGCTTTTGATGAGACGGTCACATACGTCCGCATCTGTTCATCAGGTATCATTTTCATAACGGCGTATAACGTTATCGGCGGTATTTTCAGAGGTCTCGGAAACTCGACGCTTCCGATGATATTCGTTGCGATAGCGTGTGTTGTAAATATTATCGGCGACCTTTTATTTGTTGCGATATTTAAAATGAACGTTGCAGGTGCGGCGCTCGCGACGATAATGGCGCAGATGGTTTCTGTAATTCTGTCACTTGTAATAATAAGAAGACAGAAGCTTCCGTTTAAATTTGCGCTCAAAGATATCGGTTTTCATAAAGAAGAGCTGAAAACGATCATAAAGATCGGTTCTCCCATATCTTTTCAGGATGCGCTTACGCACTTTTCATTCCTTATGATCAATGCGATAACGAACAACATAGGTCTTGCGGAATCGGCAGGATACGGTGTTGCGGAAAGAGTAACGGGATTTATTTTCCTCGTTCCGTCGGCAGTAATGTCGGGAATTACAGCATTTGTAGCGCAAAACTACGGTGCAGGTAAGCTCGACAGAGCGCGTCAAGGTATGAAAACGGGAATCTTTGCAGGAAGTATAGGCGGTCTTGTGCTTTTCCTTCTCGGATTTTTCTTTGCCGAACCACTTTCATCGATATTCGCAAACGATCCTGCGGTAATCGAACAGGCAGCGCTATATTTAAAAGGCTTTTCTTCGGACTGTCTTTTAACATGTACGCTTTTCAGCTTTATCGGTTATTTCAACGGCTGCGGAGAGACGACGTGCGTTATGCTGCAAGGTATTACGGCATCGTTCTTATTCAGAGTTCCGCTTTCATGGCTGCTTGCAAATATCGAAGGCGCATCGCTCATGACGATCGGCTTTGCCGCTCCGCTCGCAACGGTTTACGGCATAATCTTCTGCATAATAGCCTACATATTTATAGTAAAAAAACAAAATAAGTTAATGAACTGAAAAAACTCTTCCTTTGCCGTTACGACAGAGGAAGAGTTGATTTTATTTAAGGCTTTTGTTGAGTCTGTTACCGAGAGTTTTTATGCAGACAAAAACTGTTATCCACACGATAAAATAAACGACAACAAATATGAGCGTAAAAATAAGCAGAACAGCAGGCTCGAATGGAATCCATGAATTGATTATATAACAAAGGCTATATGAAACATAAAGAGATAAAAAGTGAACAAAAAGTGATTTTGCGATCGGCCAATGCTCGATCTGATTAAAGACACTTGCACCGGCATGGATAAATGCAAGAATATAAGTTGAAACGATACTCGTAAAAACATCCGCTCCGCTGAGGGTAAAGTCATCGATGATAAACTGTAAGATCAAATAAACTATACTGCAAATTATCGGTCCGAAACCTCCGAACATCATACCTCTCAAAAAAAACTTTTTAACATAATTGTTTTTCATCATTTTAAACCAATCCTTTCTTTAACTCTTTTAACTTGACGGCGGGAAACATAATCTTTATATCCGTTTTTTAATATTACAGTCAATGAGCCGCCGAGAGAAGCACCGAATTTTGAAATTTTGCGAATATTGCAAAGACACGACTGATTGATCTTCACAAAATCAGCCGAAACAAGTTCCTCGATTTCATAAAGCCGTTGATTTATTCTGAATTTTCCGCTGTCCGTCAAAGCATATATCTTGTTTTCTTCAACGATAAAACAATAAATTTCAGTTGGGGAAAGCTTTACGGTATCGCGGTTTTCGTCATAGCCGAGAAGCTCCGTCTCGATATTTGAAATATACGATTCTATATCTTCGATCTGTTTTGTTCGCTGTTTTGCATAAATAAGTACTTTTTCTTCACATGAATTATCTATGATCGTCTGAAATTTCATTTGTCTTCCTCCTTTGATAACAGTATACCACAACCGATTTTTTTGTCAACGGTTTCAGAGCGTTCGGTCAATTTGAAAATGTAAGCGGTAAAATATCCGATTATTTCAAAAAAACAAAAAAGTTATATTGACTTTTGATGATTGCTGTGATATAATTTCGTTGTTAATCAAATATTGCAATACGGTTCGGGCGATGCCCGATAAGAGGGAAGTTCGGTGCAAATCCGTCGCAACTGCCATTACCGTAAAAGTCGGAAAACTCACCGTAAAAGCAAGGCAAGAAACATTTTTGGGCAAAGAAGAATGCAGCCGTTTCGGAATAACAGGATAGGTGTACCCTTTTATATCTTTGCTTCAAACTTTTGCCTGCAATTCAATGAAACAGTTGCGTCTTCTTCGGTAAACACGGAGAAAGACGCTTTTTTATTGTTTGAAAGGAACGCAAATGAGCGATAAATTTGACAGGCAATCGTGCATATCTCTGTTAAAAGAAAAGAAAAAAGAACTTGATGCCGCAGGCGATGACCGTTTTCCGAAAAGATCGGATTTTACGGAAGAGCAGATCGTTGCGATCAAAGCGTTTCTGGGACCGTGGCCGAGAGCACTCGAGGAATCAGGCTTAAAGCAAGCCGACCCGAACAGAGAGACAGACAAAATGCAGAAAAGAATTGCGTTAAAACGTAAAAAAACAGAGGTCAAAAAGGTAAAAAAGGGCTCGTGACCGTGTTTTTAACCTTTAAAGGTAAAATAAAAATAAAAAAGGAATGATAATAAAATGAAAAAATTTATTAGAATTATGATCGTCATGGCTATGATCTTCAGCCTTTGCGCTATTCCGATGGCGGCACAAGGCGTTGAAGTGACAGTAACGATCGCAAACGGCGATATTATGGTTCACGACACAGTTTCAGTATCGGATGCTGACGGCGACGGTGTTATCTCCATTGCTGATGCTCTCTATGCGGCACACGAAGAAAATTACGACGGCGGCGCAAGCGCAGGTTTCGGCACAGAAGATACCCAATGGGGCATTTCTCTCATGAAACTTTGGGGCGTTGAAAACGGCGGAAGCTACGGCTATCAGATAAACAACGGCAACCCGATGAGTCTTGCAGATCCGATAAAAGACGGCGACTACGTTTATTCTTACGTTTATACCGATACCGTCGGTTTTTCCGATACGTACACTTTCTTTAACGAACTCACCGTTAATGCAAAAGAAGGTCAGTTTATTGATCTTATTCTTTCCGCAGCAGGTTATGATGAAAACTGGGCACCGATTACTCTTCCCGTTGAAGGCGCAACAATTACTATAAACGGAGAAAAGACCGAATTTGTAACCGACGCGGAAGGTAAAGTTTCTGTTATAATCGACAAGGCAGGCAAATACACCGTAAGCGCAGTATCCGAAACGATGACTCTTGTACCCCCTGTTTGCACTGCGACCGTTGCGGCTGAATCAAACCCCTCAACTTCCGACAGCGATATGATGATCTTTGCTGCAACTGCGATCGTTGTAATCGGCGCTGTTATGATGATAAGAAAAAGGAATGTAAATGAGAAATAAGATAATAGCTGTTATTTTAACAGTAATTTTTATCAGCGCATCCTTCGGAAATATTATTTCTTTTGCACAACAAGATACCGTCGGGGAGATAAATGATCTCCTCGACGATATTGTTGCATTTAACCTTAAAAAAGAAAACGAGGACCATACGCTGAAATGGTTAGCAAACGGCGCAGGCAACGGCACGGAATTTTATGCGATAGCGTTTGCACAAAGAATAAATGAATTTAATCCGTATGCAAAATACGATCTTTCCGCTTTTGCACAAGCGATGGAGAAATTTCTTGATGAGAACGATGTAAAAAACGCAGTAACAAAGCAGAAATATGCTCTTTCGCTTATTGCGGCAGGGAAAGAAGATTCGAAACACGTTAACGAAATAACAAACACAACGATCGGCGAGCTCGGCATAATGAGCTTTGTTTTCGGACTTCATTTGTTGAATAACGGTGCGGTTTCCGAAAACCATACGGTCGAAACCGTTATAGAAAAGCTTCTTTCGCTTCAACTTGAAGACGGGGGCTGGGCTTTGACGGGACAGTATTCGGACGTTGATATAACGGCGATGACCGTTCAGGCTCTTGCTCCGCACAGAGAAACGAATGATGAGATTTCTGCGGCAATTGACAAAGCGATAGCGACGTTATCTCAAAAACAGTTTGACGACGGTGATTTTGCAAGTTACGGTGTTGCAAATCCGGACAGCGTAGCACAGGTCATGATAGCTTTAACGTCTGTCGGTATAGATCCGTTAAGCGATGAAAGATTTATAAAAAACGAAAAAACGGTTCTTGACGGCATAAAAAAATATATGCTCGAAGACGGAAGTTTCAAGCATACCGAAGACGGCGAATCGAACTATATGGCGACATATCAGGTTTTTCTCGGTCTTACGGCGCTGAACAGATTTTACGCAAACAAAGGTCCTCTTTTTATCTTTGAAGAAGAAGAGGCACCGATCATTACGGAAGATCCTGTAGAAAAGGAACCCGAAAATCAAGAAAACGACATTTTCGAAGAACCGAAGCCCGAAGAAAATACAACCGAAAAAGAACAGACTAAAGATATTGTAAACATAAAAAAATCCCCGGACTATAAATTCTGGCTTATTGCGGCAACCGTAGCGGCGGCGGTTATTCTTGCAGTTATCGCAGTCATAAAAAAACAAAAGGCAGGAACATTTATACTTATAGCAGCCGCAGCTGCATTGATCATCTGCATCGTTGTTTTTACGGATATTCAAACAGCTGATGACTACTATTCGATCGCAGCAATAAAAGGAGACACGATCGGGACCGTTACAATGCAGATACGTTGCGACAAGATAAAAGATCAGGATCTTGATTATATTCCCGAAGACGGAATTATTCTTGACACAACTGAATTTGCGATCGATTCGGACGACACTGTTTACGACATTCTCACCGAGGCGGCAAGGAAATACACTTTACACCTTGAAAGTACAGGCGGAGACGGAATGAAATATATGTCCGGCATAAATTATATTTATGAACTCGATTTTGGTGACCTGTCGGGCTGGGTATATTATGTTAACGGCGAAAGACCGTCCGTCGGATGCGACGCATACACGTTAAAAGACGGTGATGTGATCGAATGGCACTATTCGCTTGAACTCGGCAACGATATAGATTAAGAAAGGAGGAACAGACAATGAAAGCGTTTGACGACTATAATCCGATAGCGATTTTTATTTATTATGCCGCTATTATTTCCTTGAGCATGATAACAATGAACCCGATAATTATTTTACTGTCTGCTGTCGGTGCTTTCGTTACTTTTTTTATACGTAACAAGCTGTCAGGCGTATCTTCACATCTGTTCTTCTTACTGATGTTTGCCGTTACGGTTATTATCAACCCGATTTTTAATCATAACGGAGCTAGCGTTC
>SVMP01000103.1 GCA_015067385.1 Oscillospiraceae bacterium
GATAAATTCATTCAGGCATACTTCCAGTATGACTCCAAGAAGACCGGCGGTATAACCATTTCTCACCTCCGTTTCGGCGACAGCCAGATCAAGTCTTCCTATTATATTACAAAAGCTGACTTCGTTGCTTGTCACAACCCCTCTTACATCGTTAAAGGTTACAAAATCGTTCGTGACGTTAAACCCGGCGGTACATTCCTTCTCAACTGCCAGTGGACTCCCGAAGAGATCGAAAAACACCTTCCCGATGAAGCTAAAAAATACATTGCAGACAACAACATTCAGTTCTACACTGTTAACGCTATCGACAAAGCTCGTGAAATCGGTATGGGCAAACGTACCAATACCATTCTCCAGTCTGCATTCTTTGCTCTCGCAAACATCATGCCCATGGCTGATGCTATCGAATACATGAAGCAGGCAGCTTACAAGTCCTACTCCAAGAAGGGCGAAGAAGTTGTTAACATGAACTACAAAGCTATCGACGCAGGCGTTGAAGCTATTGTTAAAGTTGAAGTTCCCGAAGCTTGGAAAAACATCAAAGTTAAGAATGTTAAGACCAAGATCACCGGCGACCGTGAAGACGTTGTTGAATTCGTTCGTGAGATCGTTGTTCCCGTTTCCAAGATGGACGGCGACTCTCTCCCCGTATCCAAATTCGTTAACCACGTTGACGGTTCCTTCCCCCAGGGCGCTGCTGCTTACGAAAAACGCGGTGTTGCAGTAGATGTACCCGAATGGATCCCCGAAAACTGTATCCAGTGTAACCAGTGTGCTTATGTATGTCCTCACGCTACACTTCGTCCCTTCGCTCTTGACGCTAAAGAAGCAAAAGCAGCTCCCAAGTCTGCAAAACTCGCTCAGATGAAGGGTAAAGGTTGTGAAGAATACAAGTTCACAATGGCTGTATCTCCTCTCGACTGTATGGGTTGCGGTCTTTGCGTAGGCGTATGTCCCGCCAAAGAAAAAGCACTTAAGATGGTTCCCCAGGAAAGCCAGGCAGCTCAGCAGGCAGCTTTCGATTACTGTGTTGCTAACGTAACCAAGAAAGAAACTCCGTTTGCTGATACCACAATCAAGGGCAGCCAGTTCAATCAGCCCCTCCTCGAATTCTCAGGCTCTTGTGCAGGTTGTGCTGAAACATCCTATGCAAGACTTATCACTCAGCTCTTCGGCGAAAGAATGTATATTTCCAACGCTACAGGTTGTTCTTCCATTTGGGGCGGTTCTGCTCCCTCCACACCGTACACCGTAAACCGCGACAGCGGCAAGGGTCCGGCATGGGCTAACTCCCTCTTCGAAGATAACGCTGAACACGGTCTCGGTATTTACCTCGGTCAGAAGACCATCCGTAACAGACTTATCGGTAAAGTTGAAGAAATGATGGCTTCCGATAAAGCTTCTGACGAATTCAAAGCTGCTGCTCAGGCTTACCTTGACACCAAAGACAACGGTAAAGCTAACCAGGCTGCAACCGATGCTCTCATCGTTGAACTCGAAAAAGCTGCAGAAGCAGGTTGCCCCGTAGCACCCGCTATCCTTGCAGAAAAAGAATTCCTCGCTAAGAAATCCATTTGGATCTTCGGTGGTGACGGTTGGGCTTACGATATCGGTTTCGGCGGTCTTGACCATGTTATCGCTTCCGGCGAAGACGTAAACATCATGGTATTCGATACCGAAGTTTACTCCAACACCGGCGGACAGGCTTCCAAATCTTCTCAGGTAGGTCAGGTTGCTCAGTTTGCTGCTGCAGGTAAAGCAATCAAGAAGAAAGACCTCGCTCAGATCGCTATGTCTTACGGTTACGTTTACGTTGCTCAGATCGCTATGGGCTCCGATATGAACCAGACAATCAAGGCTCTCCTTGAAGCTGAAGCTTACAACGGTCCTTCCATCGTTATCGGCTATGCACCCTGTGAAATGCACGGTGTTAAGGGCGGTATGACCAACTGTCAGAACGAAATGAAGAAAGCTGTTGAAGCAGGTTACTGGCAGACATTCAGATTCAACCCCGCTGCTAAAGCAGAAGGCAAGAATCCTCTCACCGTAGACTGCAAAGCTCCCACAGGCGATTATATCGACTTCATTAAGAGCGAAACCCGTTACTCCAGCCTTGCTCTCAAGTTCCCCGAAAGAGCTGAAGAACTCTTCAAGGAAGCTCAGGCTCAGGCTAAAGAGAAATACGAAAACCTTATCAGACAGCAGGAATTTTTCAATAAATAATTGAATATTCGGCCTAACGGTCAACGTAAGGCTTAATCAGAATTAATAACGGTATGGCCTCGGTCATACCGTTATTTTTATAAAACAACCAGGAGAAACATTATGAATCAGGAATATTTCTTTCAAAATGCCAAATGGATAGGAACAAACGAACGTAAAACAGATTCTTTCTCAATAGTACGCGGTTACTTTGATGCCAACGATGCAAAAAAAGTTTCGCTCAACATTCTCGGACTCGGTTTTTTCAAATGTTATATTAACGGAGAATGTATAAACCCGGACACATTTCTGCCTTTATCTTCAGACTACGAAGACAGCTGCGACCCCAAAGACGAGATACTTTCGGGTCATAGAATTTATGTTCCGCAGTTCGATATTACACCGTTTATTAAAAACGGAAAGAACTCTATCGCGATCCACTTCGGCGGAGGTTGGTATACATATCACTGCAGAGCTTTCGGTCTGCCCAAAGCGATATACCTCATAACAGTTGAAGAAACCGACGGCGTAAAAACATTCGGTTCGGACGAACAATGTAAAATAAGAAACGGTTACATTGAAAATTACGGTTTCACAACCCATGAACATCACAATTATCTCGACACAAACAATTATTTTGACACTGATTTTAACGACAGCGACTGGGAAAATGCAGTTTGCACGGAAGAATTAAACACAGAATATTGCACAACCGACTGTCCCAAAGACGCATTGATAGAAAAACTTCCTGTTAAGAATATCGGCAACGGTGAAGATGGTAAAATTTTCGATTGCGGTATAAATACAGTCGGCTATCCTGTTATCGAAATATACGGAGAAAAAGGAAGTACCGTTTCTGTACGCTTCTCCGAGCATTTAACATCCGACGGCAAACTCGATCCGTCACACATGCACAGTCAGGAATTCAAAGTTGTATGCGACGGACAGAAAAAAACAGTTCAGCCCGAATTTACATGGTTCGGCTTCAGATATTTTGAAGTCACAGGCAACGCAGAACCGACGTGCGTAAAAGTTGTACATGCAAATGTTAAATCCGCATCCACATTCGAATGCGACAACGAAACGATCAATTGGATATACAACACTTTCAAGCACACTATGCTCTGCAATATGCACACCGGTCATCCTTCCGACTGTCCGCATATCGAACGTCGAGGCTATACAGGTGACGGACAGCTTACATGCAATGCCGCATTGTACACCTTGGATGCAAAAGCTTTCTACGAAAAATGGGCTCAGGATATTGCCGACTGTCAGGACAAATTAAGCGGACATATCCAGTATACCGCACCGTATCTGAGCAGCGGCGGCGGTCCCGGCGGATGGGGCTGTGCGATCGTAGAAGTCCCCTACCAGATCTACAGACACTACGGTGACGTTAAGATCCTCGAAAAATATTACGGCAACATGCGCAGATATATAGATTATCTCGAAGCACACTCCGAATACGGTCTTGTAACGAGCGACAAAGAAGGTGCATGGTGTCTCGGCGACTGGTGCTGTCCCGTTATTCTTTATCCTGAAAAGCAGAAACATTTCGGCGGTCAGTTCATTATTCCTCAGGCTATGGTAAACACGTATTTCATGGTAAAATCTCTTGTTACCCTCCGCAAAATCGCCGAAAAAATCGGTAAAAACGAAGATTTAGCCGAATACGATCAAAAAATCGACTACCATAAAAATGCAATCAGAGCCGCATATTTCAACACATTCGGCGGATCTTTCTGCATGAACGCTCAGGGTGCGAATGCTTTTGCGCTTGATATCGGCCTCGGAACAAAGAGCACATACAGCTTTTTGGTTGAATATTATAAACTGTTAGGCTGGTACGACACAGGTATTTTCGGTACGGATATAGTTACCAGAGTATTGTTTGAAGGCGGAGATGCTGATCTTGCAGTCGATCTTCTTAAAAATGACGGCGAACAAGGTTTTGAACAATGGAGAAAGATCGGAGCTACGTCATTCCTTGAATATTGGGATATCGATCGTTCAAGATCATACAGTCACCCGATGTTCGGCTCTCCCGTAGCATACTTCTTTGAGTACCTGCTCGGCATCAAACAGAAAGAAGACAGCGTTGGTTTTGTTGATCTCGTGATCGCACCTCAGGCGGTATCGAAATTCGGACATATGTCCGGCAGTATCGAAACAGTTAACGGAACAGTTGCCGTAAGCTACAAAAAAGAAGCGGAAACCGTATGTTTCAGCGTAACGATACCTCAGGGCACAAAAGCGATATTTAAGTTCAACGATACCGAAACCGTTCTTCACGAAGGTATAAACGAACTCAGGATATAAAGCCTGAAAATAAAGGAAAAAACATGTTCACATTTGAAATGAAAGAGGACAGTTTTACTATCCTCAATATTACGGATATGCAATTAAACGAATGTCATTACGATCCGAACGATCCAGAATTCGACAACTCGTATGACATTATGGATCATACCATTAAAACGCTGATCGAAAGAGTCAAGCCCGAGCTTATAACAATAACAGGCGATCTTTCTATGGCGGATCAACCGAAAGCATATCCTAAATTTGCCGATTATATGGATCAGTTCGGAATCCCGTGGTGTGCGGTCTGGGGCAACCACGATCAGCAAGATGTTGTTGAACGCATTAATTTTGTCTACAAGATCCTTCCGTATTACCGCAGTAAAAAATACTTTTTCCACGAAGACGGAGATCCTGCGCTCGGCAACGGCAACTATCTTATTGCAATACAGAAAGACGGAAAGCCCGTTCATGTTCTTTTCATGATAGACTCGCACAACTGCGTATGGCTTCCCGATGAAAACGGCGTAAAACATTTTTACTATGATAAGCTCAACGAAGCGCAGATCGAATGGTATAAAGATCAAGCGTCAAAAGTAAAAGAAATGGGAGTCAGACACAGTTCTATGCTTATGCACATTCCCATTCACGCTTATCAGGATGCATATCTTGCTGCCTTTAAGCCCGATATCGACACAACCAAGGTTACTGTTGAAGAAAGCTACGGCTCTTCTTGCTGGAACCCCGGTTATGAAGAATCTTTCGGTGTTAAACACGAGGCGGGTGATATTGCTTGCTATCCGTTTGATGACGGCGTTTTCGCTGCGATCAAAGAAATGGATATTACGGATAACGTCATTTCCGGACACATACATCTTGATAATACAGTCATACCGTATCAGGGTGTTCGCCTTGCATTTACCCTTAAAACAGGAAAGGTCCATCCGTGGACCCATGTTTTAAACGGCGGCACGGTCATATCAATAAACAAAGACGGAAGCTCCGAGCTTCGCCACGAATACGTCGATGTTTCTCATTTGATGACCAAAGAAGATTATTTATAAAAAAACAAGTCAGCAAAACAATTAAGCCTCCCGTTTATAAAGGGAGGCTCTTTTTGTATAAACAAGTCTCGAACGGAATTGTTCTTTATTCAATTATTCCGAACCCGGAAATTGATCTATCTGTTACATCAATCTCAAACAATTCAATCTTTTTACTTTTCGGCATATTTCCACAGATCACACCGATAACAGTTTTTCTTTTTTCGTTTCCGTAAAGATCCAGCGTTGATATGAATTTTGTTTCGGTAACGATCCCTACTCTATCTATCTGTCCGTCGGTATCGAGATCTAAAAAGACATAATCGCCACCCCACGGTGTAAATTCGCCGCTGTCGTCGAACTGTCCGTGCGATATAAACCACAAAAAGCAGTCGGCAACAGAATCGGACCAAGGAAACATATCTCCGCCCAATTGAACAGAAAGTGTTTCGCCTATCGAAGCGACACACCATGTTAAAAACTCTGCGCTCCACTCTTCAGGTCCGTTATAATCAAAAAGACCTGTATATTTGGTATTAGCGCCATCGTTAAAGTAACCTACCTCTTGCTTTGCGACTGATAAAAGCATTGATAAAACAGAAGCAGATGCCCCGCTTCTTGTTCTCTTAACGGTAATTTCTTCCGCGGGAGGAGGCTCTTGGGGTTCCTCGTTTTGCGGAATGTCCCCCATATCATCAGGTGTAGGTTCCGTATCCGATGGCTTTTCGAAAAGCTCCTCGTCTGTTTGCTCGGAAGAAACGTCTGTTTGTTCATTGTTTTCAGACAACTGATAATCATGCGAAGCAGAAATCAGTTCTTCATACGCCATGAGTGAAAAAAACAATAATGAACCAATCAAAAGAGCACGAAAAGAATTATCCGCCCCGTTAACTGTTATCCTTCGAGGCGGCGACTGAAAGAGAGACGAGTAAAACCACAGCCGCAGCAAGAATTATAAGCCCGATTATCGCAAGCATGGGATTAATACCGTTTGAAGCCTCAAGAGAACCTGCTCTGCCGGTCGCATCTGCGCCTGTACCTGAAAGATTGGCATGATCATTATTTTCGTTGTTTGCATTTTTTGTTATATTATCCGTGCTGTCAACAGAACGTCTGTTTGAAACATCTTGATTATTGTTGTCATTTACATTGTTTCTTGAACGTGTTGCCGAATTTGTATAAGGGAATTCAACACCTTTTTCGTCAACTCGTTTGGAAGGAAAGAAGGACAGATCTTCGCCCTGAGTATAGCGAACATAACCGTTTGTAAAATTCTGATAATAATCTCCGTCGATTTCGTATGCATCGGCTATCGGATAACCTGTTTTCTCAACACCGCCGACAGTATTCCATGAATCGTATATCGGATACCCTACCGAGTACGCTTTATTATCATCGCCTACATATATAGAGGCATTTCTGCCGTTCTTATCAGAATAGGTCTGCGAATAATAACCGTTTTCATTTACAACGTGAGAAGTTGGTTTATATCCGTCATCAAACAAGTCAAAAGCTCCTTGAAAAGCATCGGAGACCGCATTTAAAGCATCACGTCCTACCTCGGCTACCTTATCGCCCATCTGCCCGACCCTGTATTCAGCCGCGCCGAGACCTGTATTTGTTCCATTATTGGAATTCGGAGCAACCACAGCACTCATAGGCAATGATCCGATCACAAAAACAAGAACCGAACAAACGATTACGATTTTTGAAAATATCTTGTGTTTTCTGTTCATTATATTTCTCCTTTATAATTATTGACAATCAAATGAGTGACAACAGTATTTTTTTCAAATAAAGAAGAATAATCCGTGTATATTTTTGGCGAGGCATGAAAAAATAAAAACACAATGAACGAAAAAGAAATCAAAGAAAGCGGCTCTGTAACAGCTGCGGGAATACACTGTCTGACGATTATCGGTCAGATCGAGGGACATTATATTCTTCCCTCTCAAAACAAAACAACAAAATACGAACACGTCATTCCGGCACTCGTAGCAATAGAAAAAAGCGATCAGATAAAAGGTCTTTTAGTTATTCTTAATACGGTCGGCGGAGATGTTGAAGCAGGTCTTGCAATAGCGGAAATGATAAACAGTAT
>SVMP01000104.1 GCA_015067385.1 Oscillospiraceae bacterium
ATTGTCGAGCACGGCGGTTCAACTGAAACCTTTGAGACATTCTGGACAAACGGTTTGATTAAACCAGTATAATACCAATTCCAATTTGTCGAACAGTAAGTGCACACTTCTATACTCCGTTCGGCGTACTGCGGAAATCGAATGTATGGATAAAAAAATGGGGCGTATCGGTATTGATACGCTCCATTAACTGTTTTACGAGAACCCACCTTATTTCGGTCGGTTTTCTGTATAAATTATTCTTTAATCGCTTTTAAAAGATTATCTTTTGCGAGGCGGATATGTTCTGCGGCTTCGGCTTCGGCTTTTGCGGAGTCGTGTGCGGCGATCGCCTCATAGATCTTTCTGTGTTCGTCAACAGATGCGGCGGCTCTGCCCGAATATTTCACGGAGATCTCTCTCGGCTTCTGAATGTAGTTGTGAAACTGCGAGAGTATCTGGCGTAACGGTCTGCTTCGTGATGCCGAATAGATCGTCTGGTGAAATTGCGAGTCGAGATGGCGGATCTGTAGCGTATCGTTCTTGCCGATGTAAAACTCCTGAAGCTCCACAATGTCCTGAAGCTTTGACAGTTCTTCGTCTGTTATGTTAACAGCCGCCCAACGTGCCGCAATGCCTTCGATCGCCATTCTGATTGTGTATATGTCGTCTATGTCCTTTTCGGATATACCGACAACCACCACGCCCTTGTTCGGAACGCTTGTAACAAGTCCTTCAAGTTCGAGCTGACGGAGCGCTTCTCTGATAGGTGTTCTGCTTACACCGAGCTCTGTTGAAAGCTTCTGTTCCGTAAGATTATAGCCCGGAGGAAAATCGCCTTCGAGGATAGCTCTCTCTATCTCTTTGAACACCTTTATGTGAAGAGCGCCGGACTCTCCTGCATATACTTTATTCATTATTTTCCTTCTTTATCGAACAAAAACGGAGCGTATTCCGTAACAAGCGCGAGCATTTCACCGTCACTGATGATAGTCTGACGGTCTGCCGCATACTGTGCGTCGATCCATTCTTTCATCTTTGCTATATACGGAGCTTTTTTGTCGACCTGATCTTCGCCTGTGAGTTTGAAACGTCTGTTGATCCAGAATGCGATAGCCGCAAGACCGGAAACGTTGGAGATAGAAACTGCGGCAGGTCTGTTGAGGATCTTATCCGTGTTGAAAATATTGTAGATCTCTTCGTCTTTGAGAAGACCGTCTGCGTGAATACCTGCTCTCGTTACGTTGAAATCTCTGCCGATAAACGGAGTCATCGGGGGGATCTGATATCCGATCTCTTTTTCGTAGTATTCCGCAAGTTCGGTGATAACGGTCGTATCCATGCCGTCGGTCGTGCCGCGGAGAGATGCGTATTCCATTACCATTGCTTCGAGGGGGATATTACCTGTTCTTTCGCCTATGCCGAAGAGTGAACAGTTGACTGCAGATGCGCCGTAGAGCCATGCCATAGATGCGTTTGCAACTGCTTTGTAGAAGTCGTTATGACCGTGCCATTCAAGGCTTTCGGAAGGAACGTCGGAGTATGTTCTTAAACCGTACATAATGCCCGAAACGCTTCTCGGAAGTGCCGTACCGATATACGGAACACCGTAACCCATCGTGTCGCAAGCTCTGATCTTAACGGGAATACCTGCCTGACGGGACATCTCCATAAGCTCGTTTGCGAACGGAACGACAAAGCCGTAGAAGTCTGCTCTTGTAATATCTTCAAAATGACATCTCGGACGGAGGCCTGCTTCAAAAGCGTCTGCAACAACGGAAAGATATTTATCCATCGCCTGCTGTCTTGTGAGCTTGAGTTTGTTGTAAATATGATAGTCGGAGCAGGAAACGAGAATACCTGTCTCTTTGATGCCGATGTCTTTAACAAGCTGAAAGTCGTTTTTCGACGCTCTGATCCATGTCGTGATCTCAGGGAATTCATAACCCATTTCCATGCATTTGTAAAGCGCATCACGGTCTTTTTCGCTGTATACGAAAAATTCGGTCTGACGGATGATGCCTTTCGGACCGCTCAGTCTGTGCATCATTTCAAATATATCGGTGATCTGCTTTACGGTATACGGCGATCTGGACTGCTGTCCGTCTCTGAATGTCGTGTCTGTTATCCAGATGTTTTCGGGAGTCTGCATCGGAACGTGACGGTGGTTGAACGAGATCTTCGGGATCTGATCGTAGGGGTATATATCTCTGTATAATTCGGGATCCTTGAGATCCTGAACTTTATATCGGTAAGTTTCTTCTTCGAGTACGTTTGATTTTTTGTTGAGTTCGAGCATATAAGTCAACTCTCTTTTCTGTTATATTTCAAGATTGTATACAATTATACAAACATACAGCCGTTTTGTCAATAGGGAAAATGTGAATTTTTATTTACTATTTTAACATGGTAAAAGATTTTTTTTGTTGACATATCCTCAAAAATGTGGTATTATTTAGAAAACATATAAAGGAGATATTGTATGTTTATTCAAAAAAAAGAAATGACGTCAAGAGAACGTTATATGGCTATATATGAAAACAGAGAGGTTGACAGACCGGCATTCCGTTTGTGGGGCTTTACTCCCGGAATGGGGGTCATACATCCCTCGTATGAACCCGTCTGCAAGCTTGCGGAAGAAGTTACCGATACTGTATGCGGTTCAGGCTCTGCGTTTAATTTTTACGGCGGTATTCACTCCGATAAAAACGTTTCGAGGTCAAGAGAAAAAACAGATGACCCGAGATGGGATATTATATACACTGTTTTTCATACAAAACGCGGTGATCTTGTTCAGCGTGATATGGTTTCAAACTTCGGTGAACCCGGATATATAATGGAGCATGCCGCCAAAGATATCAATGATCTTCTTGCTATAATTGATATGCCGTATGAACCGTATAATTTCAGCTCGGAAGGATTTTTCAATGCCGAAAAATGGATAGGGGACAGAGGTATAACAATGTTCGACCTGCCTCATCCCGGCTATGCGGTTCAAGTCCTTACAGGCTCTGAAAATCTCGCGTATTTTTCCGTGGATGACAGAGAAGCTGTCGATTATGCCGTTTCAACGTATGCGAACAGAGTTGTAGAGCATGCTAAACGCGCTGTGGAGAACGGTGTAAAGGGTGTTTTCGGTTGGTGCGGCCCTGAACTTCTTACTCCTCCGCTTCTCAACAAGCAGGATTTCCGCGATTTCTGCGTGAAATACGATAAAAAAGTAATTGATGTTATAAAAAATGCGGGAAGCCATTTCTGGGTACATTGCCACGGCAAGGTCGCAGATCTTCTTGACGATTTTATCTATATGGGCGTCGATGTCCTCAACCCCCTCGAACCGCCGAAAAACGGTGACGTAGATCTCGAAAAAGTTGTTGGAAAATACGGCAACCGTATCGGTCTTGAGGGCAATGTCGAAATTCAGGATATTATCCAGGCAGAGCCGGAAGTTCTTCTTTCTCTTACCGAACAGTGTGTTGCCGCAGGTAAAAAGAGCGGCAGATTTATCCTTTGCCCCTCCGCAGGATTTATGGAATACACTCATCCCGATGAACATTATATAAACAATCTCCTCCTTTTTCTCAAAGAGGGGTATAGACTTATTAACGAGTAAAAGACAGATATTTATAACAGCAAAGCCAAGCTATTACAGCTTGGCTTTTGTCTTTGTTTTCAATTTTCAGCAGGCTTATAACGGTTTGAGAAATTGGGATTTATATGTGTATTTGAAAATCACCAAAATCAAAAATACCGTTACCTTGTTGGAGCTTGTTTTGGCTATGTATTTCGCAAAATGCATCGTGAATTCTATCTAATATTCCGATGGGAATATTGATTTCGTGATGCGAAGGACATATTTTTTGTATGTCAAGCTTTCTGATTTTATCAACCGAATGCATAAAGTCAATCGGATTCGTTGATGGGTAGAATGCATCAAGGCATCCGCTATATATCAGATCTCCCGAATACAAGTATCCACGCTCTTTTTCATAAAAGCAACAATGTCCGGGAGAGTGCCCTGGAGTATGAAGAACCTGAAGCCTTCTGTTGCCTAATTCTATAATGTCACCATCACGCATAGTAAATGAAGGCATACCTTGAAAAACTTGATAGCTCTCAATATTGAAATCGCTTGGAAAATCGCACTGCTTTCGAGTAAGATTTTCTTTGATCATTTCAAGAGGGATCGGAAACTTTTCGGATATCCAAGCCATCTCTTTTTCATGCACGGCAAAATCACGGAAATACTTGTGACCGCCGATATGATCCCAATGAACATGAGTTGTTATCACAAGTATGGGCAAAGAAGTAATACTGTTAACAACGCTTTTTATATTTGCCACGCCTAAACCGGTATCTATTAAAATGGCGCGTTCTGTGCCGAGCAATAAATAGCAATGTGTTTCTTCCCAGTGCCCATATTCACTTATAACAAATGTATTAACATCTATTCTTTCAACACTAAACCAATCTTTCATACTGCCTCTACAAATTTTTATTTTCCTAACTGTTCGACAAACTGGAATTTATTTAATTCTGCTTTTTCATTTCCATATATGGCAGAACATCGTAGCCACACTTCTTATATACATTTACAGCTCTCTCATTTTCGACCTCAACCTCTAAACGAAATAACGAATTAGGATATTTATGTTCAATGAAATTGAGAAAATGGCTTCCGATTCCCAAGCCGCGATATTCTTCTTTTATGTATATATCTTCAATCCAAATACAAGCTTTTCCAAACTCTGTCGAGAAACTTTTTGCTATCATCGCGTATCCCTGGATACGATCATCGTTTTCGAAAACATATCCCTCAATATAGGGATTTTCATTTATACAGTTATCTATATCCGTATTGAATATATCATCCGAACCATTTGTAAAAACTGCTTCGGATGAATAAAATATTCTCATCATTTCAAGAATCTGCTGTCTATCTTGCTCTTCCATATATCTGATTCTGCTTTTCATATCTTTCACCTCATAAGTTCATATTTATCTGCCCGTTAAACAGATCAAGTATTAACAGGTACAACAAAATGACCGTTGTACCTGTTGTATCTTTTATATGAAAAATTTCCGTTCCATAACTTCTCTTGCAGGTCTGCATATTCCGAGGAAGATAAGAAAACCGCCGATAAGAACAAGCCCTGACATCGGGTAGAACGACCATCCCATGAATCCGTCGTCGCTGAACGTTTTATGTATAAACATCTCAAGAACAGGCATGTATACCCCAAGCGCAATAAAAGCTCCTCCGAAGATATAAAGCTTGCCCTTTTTTACGTAACGTATGAGTGTTACGATAACTGTCGTTAGCAGTCCGAAAAATGTTACGATAGGGAACGCAAAGCTCAAAAACCAGTCGCCGTCGATCGTAAGGTTAATATATAGCAGGTATAGTCCTATTGCCGCAAACGCGCAAGGCACGAATATGACGGGATTCGGTTTTCTGAACCAAAAAGGCAGAACGAGCATCACGTAAACCATGAGGAGCGCCCCCACAACATAGCCCGACCATGTTATCGCAAGACTGAAACGCAGGTCACAAGCCAATGTTATGATAATGGGGATAAGAAAACTTGCGGTCAGAAAAATAGGCCAGCCGAGAGGGTGCATCTCCTGCGACGGATATTTGTTTTTAGGGTACATATATTCGTCTTTTTGCTGAATATCCGGATGATATACTTTCGTGCCGCATAACGGACATACTTTTTCGCTGTCCGCAAGCTTTACGCCGCATTTTATACAGTACATTTGTTTATCCTTTCATTCGAAAAAATTGTTATTTTGAGCCTTTGTTGCTTTCAACCTCGGCGGATATGCCGAGCTGCTGCAGGACCTCGTGGAAATGAGATTCAAGTTCAGGCTCCTTTATGTTTCTGATAAACGTTAAATTAAGCGTATCTTTATATGAGATCATAGCGCAGTTGTACGGCTTTGTGGACTGAACTCCGAGTATGAAATCCGCACGTTCAACATATTTTTCCATTTCTTCGGGTATTTTGAATGCGCCGAGATTCGACAGACTGAGTGATGATTTCCTTTCGCCGACCGCATCAAAAACAGCTTTCATTATGATGTTTTTCAGAAAAAGAGGAACGATCCTGATAAGCATTATCTTTTCCGTGTTGACATTCGTTGCAATTTTCATGCTCATCTGCTTTCGGGTTATATCCAGTCCCATTCTGTGCTTTACGGCTTCGCAGATCTCTTCGAGCGAATATTCGCCGAGCTTCGGGAGTATTTCGGGTGTTGTAAAAAGCACGAAATTACGAAGAGTCTTGCTTTTGAACAGGTTTCGGAGATTTACCGGAATGAGTATTTTTATCGGTTTGCGTCTGTTTATGTTCGGCACCTGTTTTTTCTGAATATTCTGGATCGCCATCATCAACATCGAACATACAAAAACCGTGAGGGTGACGTTGTATTCATGCGCTTTTTCCAGAAGCTGTTTTATCGGTATTCTGAAACATGTTACGTTGAGGAATGTTCCCGGTTCGGGCGTTCCTTCAATGGACCATGCATCGTTTTCCTTTCTGCTTGCAGTCATGTTTCCGGCATATTTCTGAAAACTGTCTTCAAGCTCTTCCTCGGTCGGCTCGTCAAGTCTTCCGAGAATACCGCTTTCCGCAGGTATGTGAACACCGTGCTTTTGCTGAAGATACTCTGCGGTAAGGCTTTTTAAAAAGATAAGAGCGCCGTTACCGTCTGTTAAAGAATGGAAAAGCTCGATTGCGATCCTGTTTTTATAATACAGAACACGGAATGCGCATTTTCGTGTTTCACGCTTCGACATTTTCGTCAGGGGATAGCTTTTTTCTTCACGGATCTTCGGTACGGACGCCATTTGTTCAAGATAGTACCAAAAAACGCCCTTTCTTAATCTTACGGCGATCGACGGGAAACGTCTGACCGTTACATCAAGCGCAGACTGCAAAATATCTTTGTCTATTTCTTCGTTCAGAGATATCGAAAGGCGGAAAATATTGCTCCAGTTTTCCGTTCGTGCGGCAGGATATATTTTTGCGGAGTTGTCAAGTCTTAACCATTTGAGCTTTTTTTCCGCAGACATAACTCTGTTTAAGAATTTGTTCAGTTTAACATAATCGTCACGGTCTTCGTCAAGACAGTAAACAACATATGCGTGCCAACGTTCGTCTTTTATGCTTATCTCGCTGTCGCATCCGCTGTCGAGAAGCTTTGCGTGCAGAAGAGTAGCGTCACTGAGCATTATTTCGTTTTGCGCCGCAAATATGAGCGATGGGGGCATTCCGTGAAGATCGGCGTATAAAGAAGAAATGAGAGGGTCTGTTCTGTTTTCGGTATAACATTTTGCATAAAAATCGAGCTGCTCCAACGACATCGAAGGGTCTTTGTCTTTGTTTTCTTTATACGAGCTGCCGGATGCCTCAAGATCTGTCCACGGTGATATTGCGATTATTCCGCAAGGCATCGGCTTCTTTTCCTGCTTTAATTTAAGGCATACCGAATAGCAAAGTCCGCCGCCTGCACTTTCGCCGCAAAGGGTTATACGGTTTGACGGATAGCCTTTTTTTATGAGGTAATTGTATGCTTCGAGAGAATCTTCAACAGCTGCAGGAAACTTGTTTTCCGGCGCAA
>SVMP01000105.1 GCA_015067385.1 Oscillospiraceae bacterium
ATCACATTGAAGAAGATACGAGAGAGTGGCTTGGCAATGAGGGCGAGCCGATGACGCAGGATTTTTATAAGTATCTTGAAGAAGCACAGTTTGATAGTATGCGTAATTCTGAGTCCTTTGTTTCGCTAAAATAAATACGCAGCCTTCGTTTACAAGCCTATTGTTAAAAATTCGGTAGACCGCAAATACTTCTCCCAGCATCTTCATGAGTTAGTTTACCATCCGCCAAACCTTTATGCACTTAAAGCGAACAAATATCACAGATAAAGTCATACATTTTTCCGTATGGCTTTATTTTTTATAATCTTATTTATCTATTGATTTTTATGTTTAAATATGATAAAATGTCAACAATAAAGCAACACGGTTTTCAGGAGGATGTTATGAAATTCACCAAAGGCTTTTGGAAAGACAGAAAAGGTGTTCATGTAAACAGTACTGTACAGGTCCGTGAAACACGTATTCTTGATAATAAGATATACTTATATACAGTTCCATATGGTGCGAATATTCCCACTATAGGCGGTGCCGTTATTGAAATGTTTATATCTTCACCGCAGCCCAACATTATAAGAACAGAGGCATACCATTTTAAAGGTAGTAATCAGAAAATACCTCAGTTTGATCTCAATTTTGCAGATGTAACGCCTGAAATTGAAGATACCGAAAAATATGTTTCCATGAAAAGCGGAGACACAAAGCTTGTAATAACCAAAAATCCTTGCACATTTACATATTATTATAAAGACAAAAGGTTGACAGGTGTTGCAAACCACAATAATTCTGCATCGATAAGCACTATAGCTGTTCAGGATGAAAATATGATTGATAAACAGCTTGACCTTGAGCTTATCGGAGGCAGTGGAACTGCTTTCAAAGCATCAAATTTCATGCGTGTCCAAATGGAACTCGGTATGGGCGAAAAGATATACGGTCTCGGTGAAAGATTTACTCCTTTTGTCAAAAACGGTCAGTCTGTAACCATATGGAACGAAGACGGTGGTACAAATACCGATATTTCGTATAAATCTATACCTTTTTATGTAACCAACAGAGGCTATGGTGTGTTTGTAAATGACTCGGGTCCTGTATCTTATGAAGTTGGTTCTGAACAGGCATCGAGAGTTCAATTCTCCGTACCGGGCGAAAAAATAGATTTCATGGTTATCGGCGGCGAAAACATGAAGGATGTTATCGTCGGATACACCACACTTACCGGCAAGCCTGCACTTCCGCCGGCATGGTCATTCGGTTTATGGCTTACAACATCTGCATCTTCGGATTATAATGAAGAAAAAGTTATGGAACTTATCGACGGTATGAGATACAGGGGAGTTCCGCTTCATGTTTTCCTTTATGATGCTTTTTCGATGAAAGAAAATGCCTGGGTAAGCTTTGAATGGGACAGAAAAATTTTCCCGAATATTGAAAAACAGTTAAAGGTGTTAAATGAAGAAAGAAACATCAAGCCTTGTTTCTGGCTTAACTCCTATATTGCTCAAAGATCTCCTCTTTTTGATGAAGCAAAAGAACTCGGTTATATGCTTAAAAAGCCTAACGGAGATGTTTGGCAGTGGGATGAATGGCAGTCCGGCATGGGTATAGTTGACTTTACTAATCCCGATGCTTGCGAATGGTTCAAGAATAAGCTCCGTCCTCTCCTCGATCAGGGTATAGTATGCTTCAAAACCGACTTCGGCGAAAGGATCCCGACCGATATAGTTTATCATGATGGCAGTGATCCTCTCCGTATGCATAACTACTATACATATTTATATAATAAATGCCTTTTTGAGCTTATTGAAGAATACAAAGGCAAAAATAAAGCTTGTCTTTTCGGACGAAGCTGTACAGTCGGCAGTCAGAAATTCCCCGTTCACTGGGGCGGAGACCCTGAAGCAAACTATCAGGATATGGCTTTGTCGCTCCGTGCGGGTCTGTCGCTATGTCTTTCGGGCTTTAGTTTCTGGAGCCACGATATCGCAGGATTCGGCGGAACGGCGACTGCGGATCTGTATAAAAGATGGGCGGCTTTCGGTCTGCTTTCAACACATTCAAGGCTTCACGGTATTGCGCATAAGGTTCCGTGGCTCTTCTCCAAGGAAGGAGAGGAAAACGGCGAGGAATCCGTTGCTGTACTTAAAGCTTTCACAGAACTTAAATGCACTCTTATGCCCTACATTTATTCGAAGGCTGTCGTTTCGCACAAAACAGGCATACCGTCAATGCGTGCGATGGTTCTTGAATTCCCTAACGATATTTTTTGCGAAGATCTCGAGACACAGTATATGCTCGGTGAAAGCCTTCTTGTCGCACCTATTTTCAATGAAGACGGCATAGCAAAATACTATCTTCCCAAAGGCGAATGGACCCATTTGCTTTCAAATGACGTCAGACAAGGCGGAGAATGGATCGAGGAAAGCTACGATTATTTCTCACTGCCTTTGTTTGCTCGTGAAAATTCTATAATTCCCGTAGGGAATAACCGCAAAGATCCCGAATACGACTATACAGATGGACTTACGCTTAATATATTCTCGTTAAAAGATAGAGCAGACACTGTTATTTATAATATCGACGGTGAATTTGCGCTCAAAGCCGATGCCGTCAACGATAACGGAAAAATAACGGTAACTCTCGACGGTACATACAACGACCTCAAGATCTGCATGAGAAATATCTACCGCATTGAAAATATCATCGGTGCAACAGCTGAAAAATGCGAAAAGGGAGTTATATTAAACGTCAACAATAATCAGGTATCTTTTGATATCGTATAAAATATAACATTAACATCATAACAAGTCATCAATCAAGAGGTGTACTATGAAAATCATTAAAAAAGGGCTCATTTATCGGGCTGTCAGCGGTCCGTTCAGATATCAGGCATGGCCGTCGGTCTGCATGGATGAGAACGGAATTTTATATACCGTATGGTCGGGACAAAGATCATCTCATGTTTGTCCTTTCGGCAAAAATCTGATGTCCGTAAGCAGTAACGGCGGAGAAAGTTGGTCGGCGCCGAGCATTGTTAACGACACATGGCTTGATGACAGAGATACAGGCATAACATATCTCGGAAACGGAAAAATGATTCTTTCATATTTCAACCATCCCGCAAAAGTTTACCGAACGATATGGAGAAACTGGATAGTTAATGATGCGGATGAGCGTTTTCGTCCGATGGTCGATGGCTATCTTAAAGCATATGAGCAGTATTCCCCCGAAGAAGATTTGGCAGGTTCGTTCATACGCAGATCGACAGATTACGGTAAGACATGGGAAGATGCTGTAAAAATGCCGGTTTCGACCCCTCATGGCGCTGTAAAAACAAAAAGCGGAAGACTCCTCTATTTAGGTCGTGAATTTCCCGGTCTTGCAAGCAGATACGGCAGTTCTTTCCCCGAAGACGTTGATACTGTTAAAAAGGAAGATCAAGGTCGAATATTCCTCTATGAAAGTTTTGATGACGGCAAAACGTGGACTATGATATCGAAGCTTCCGTTAGAATCAACCGCAGACCATAACACGCTTCACGAACCGCATATCGTTGAACTTGAAAACGGGGAACTGATCGCGGCAATAAGAGCGCATGACGATCCTGAACTTGACAGGTTCGGTATATATCTCATGTCATCAAAAGACGGCGGAAATAATTGGAGCGATGCATGGAGCTACGGAAGGATCGGATCACCACCACATTTGCTGTTAAGAAAAGACGGTTCTGTGTTAATGACATACGGCAGACGCTCCGAGCCCTTCGGCATTCGTGCAGCGGTCAGCCTTGACGGATGTAAGACTTTCGGAGAAGAATTTGTTCTCTCGGATGCACCGAACGGAGATCTCGGTTATCCTGCAACGGTCGAACTTTCAGACGGTTCTCTGCTGACGGTCTACTATCAACAGTACGAAAATGATGATCGAACATCTATCTGTTTTACGAAATGGGAAATCTGATGTCTTGAAAACAATTCGGTTTCACTCTTGAATTACGAGAAAAATTATGATATAATAAATATACAATCAAATCCGATATTTGCGGAGGCTCAATCATGAAATATTTTGAAAAGTACGTTTCAAACACATACGCAGGCGGCGTTAATCAGTTACAGTATTCAACCAAAGAAAATGAGATAAAAACGGGCCGTGTTTTTTATAAAATAACGATCGGCGGAGAATATGAATATTCAATTCTGTTTTCAAACATTATAGAAAGCACTTTTTCGGATGGCTCTCTCTGTCATAAAAACGTGATCTGCGACAGTTGGACGATCCACAGCGCAAGGATCGGCAGATGTAAAGAAATCGACAACGAAAAAGATATAACCAGAATGACGGTTGCCGATCTTGAAGAAAATATCGAAGCCGACATTATCGTTTCGGACTTTAAAGAACTTACATTCGGCGGACAAAAGACGAAAGAAGTCATGCCCGGAGAGTTCTTTTCGTGTGACCCTATAAAACTGAAATTTGATCCGGGAGAATATCTTTGCCTTGAAGTGTCGTTTTCGGGCGAAACGGTACCGCATCAGGAAGAGACGCTGTTGCCGGTATATGTTAAAGAGAACGGAGAATGGAAATACTCAAAGAACACACCTTTCGCAGCTATGATCGGATGCGATCGAGAAGTTAAAAAGAAAATAACATTCCTCGGCGACTCGATCACTCAGGGTTTAGGCACAAGACTTAACAGATACGAGCATTGGAGCGTATTTCTTGCAGACAAGATCGGTGACGAATACGCATATTGGAACCTCGGAATCGGCCACGGACGTGCTAACGACTTAGCATCGGAGGGCGCATGGGCGTTCAAAGCCAAGCAGAACGATATCGCTTTTGTCTGCTACGGTGTTAACGATATCATGCAGGGATTTTCGGAAGAACAGATAAAAGCCGACCTTGCAACGATCGTTAAGATGCTGAAAAAAGCGGATATGACGGTCATTCTGCAGACTGTTCCGCCGTTCGATTATTCGGAAGATAAGATCGGAAAATGGGAACGAGTCAACGAATTCATTAAAACGGAATTAAAAGACAAGGTCGATCTTGTTTTCGACAATGTTCTTTGCCTCGGAAAAGAAGACCGTCCGAGCGCCGCAATATACGGCGGACATCCCGATAAAAAGGGCTGCGAAGTCTGGGCGGACGCACTTTACGACGCTGTAAAGCATTTGTTTTAATTAATTATAGAAAGCTGAAGCTACGAAAAAATGTGGCTTCAGCTTTTTATGTTAACATTTATTTATAACGGAAGGATATCCATAAACATCATACCCATCAGAATTTCCGCAACGGTCCAACCCGTTTCGCTTGCGTAGGGTGCCCAGCCTTCATCGTGGGGACAACCGTAAACTTCCTTGAGATCCATATCAAAGGCACGGCACCATGATCCGTTCAACATCGGATCGGAACTGATAAGCTGTGTTTTTAAACAGAAGCGTACAATGTTTTTCCATAATGAATTGAACCATTCGTCACCGGTTGCGTAATAAGCGTATGCAAATCCGATGGGAAGCCAGTTCATAGAATATAAAAGATCGGCTACAGGGTCGCCGTTTTCTGTAAGAAGCGAACATTCTGACGTAGAGATTCTTGAATATTTCGCCTTATATTCAGTATCCCATTCGAAATATCCACCGAAGGGATGTCTGAATTTTTCAAGATCGGCAACAACTCTGTAAAGCATTTCTCTATGCTTTTCTTTTTTTGTTACATCATAAAGTACGGCAAGAGGGAATATCAGACGGCATTTTTCCTGAGTTTCGCTGTGTTCGAGTTCCGTATAGGGATATGCTTCCATCAATGTTTCAAGACCTTTTTGACCTATTTCGAGATAAACAGGGTTGCTTTTATATTTATGTGCTAACAAAAATGCGGCAAGCAGATATGAATTATGATGTACAGAACGGGAACTGAACTCTGCCTCTCTGTGTTCAACAAAGCTGTCTGCTGTCATGTTCGGCATATCGAACCTTGATTTACGGCATCCGTCTTTTGCTGTAAGGCTTGCCATCGCATCTAAAGAACGGCATATTTCGGGATAAAGGGATGCGTCGTTTAAGAACAAGCATTTATATAGACCCGACAGTATGCACCGTGCAATATCGTCCTGATAACAAACATTCCACGCTTCGTCGCTCCAACGCATGAAACCGTTGAACAGACCTTCTTTGATCATCATTGTGCCATATGTGAAATTGTCGAGATTTTCTGATATCTTCTTTGCTGAATCGTCATTGAAAACATGTGCATATAAACCGAAAGCACCTGCCGCTTCACCGCTGCAGTCGTTTCGTACATTATTGAGAGGCGTTTGATATCCGTCAGGCGCTATTTTATGGCTCAATCCTTCCCGAATACCGCCGGAACCATCATCTACAAGGAAATTTTTCAACCATTGAATGCCTTGTTCGACAGATTTTTTGCGGCATTGTTCAAATACTGTATCCTCGGAAATATCTTCAGTTGTTCCGTATTGTACTGCCGGTTCGGGCATAAACGTCGGTTCTTCGCCTGTTATCCAACGTATGATATATTTTATCAATTTCTCCCAGGATTTAACAGGGGCAAAGCGTGCTCGTCTGAAATTACGTAACTGAAATGATGATATCATCAAATTGTCTCCGCTCATCCATAATCCGCACTTACTGTCCTTTAAAATCTCATCTTTTGTTTCTTTAAGATGTGTGTGCGCAATGATATGATGTTTGTATACCAGAATCGGCCTGTATTCAGGAATTGCAGACCATGTTTGAAGCATGGAATTGTTTTCGTCATCAAGCAGATCTCCAGTTGTAAGCCCCGGGATCTTTTCGCATCCTTCACTTTCAACATAGATCAATCTGCTTCTTGTTGTATTTGTGCAGTTTAAAGCGCATGTGCTTGTAAATGTACTTTTAAACTCTAAAAATACATGCTTACCTTCTTTTGCAGCTTTTTCAAGCTGATAATGAACTCTTGCATCAAGTACCTTTTCGGAACTCAATACACAATATGCGTCGTACGATGAAATATTTTTTAAGGCTGCTTGGGACACCGTCATTTGTTCTACATCTACAGCGCAGCTGTGCAGAATTTTCGAAAAATCACTTGATTCTTCTGTCAGTAATAAAACTTTCATGTTAATATATCCTTTCCGAAAAAATTATTTTGTAACAGAGACAGTAAGTCTTTGATTATATTGCGTTTTTCTTTCTTGACAAATTCAGAATTCTGTGTTAATATAAAGTTAATATTTTAATATAGATTAAGGGGTTTTTATGAGGAAAATTATTTCAATTATTCTTCTTTTAACGTTTGCTTTAACGTTTGTTTCATGTTCGGAAGCTGAGGAGATCGTTCCCGAATATATTCCGATGGGGGATGAGGTCGATTTCGGCGGAACAGAATTTACATATCTTACCGAAGAGCAGGAAGCTTTTATCGGTGTTAAAGAGGGTACGTATGTTTATGACTGTGTAATGGAACGAATCGATGCTATTGAACAGAAGCTGAATTGTGTTCTTAATATAGAACATGCTCCTTCCGTTGACAGCCACGCAGGCTCATGCAGGGCTATAATCAGCGCAGGTC